>CAYIQH010000030.1:8839-10209 GCA_964365575.1 uncultured Planctomycetia bacterium
TGACACGTTCAACGTAGATCCGGAAAGCGTCGAAAGAGCAGTGACCTCGAAAACTAAGGCTGTAATAGTAGTGCACCTTTTCGGACTTAGTGCTGATATGGACAGAATAATGGCGATTGCCCGCAAATATAAACTTAAGGTAATAGAAGACGCGGCATGTGCTGTCGGCGGACGCTATGCCGGAAGGCCGGTCGGAGGGATCGGCAATGTCGGATGTTTTTCTTTTCATCCGCGCAAAATAATTACAACCGGAGAAGGCGGTATGGCGGTCACTGACTCCCCGCAGATAGCCGGCATGATCACCAGCCTGAGAAATCACGGTACCATAGGAAGTGAACCGGGACCCGGCACTATGCCAAAACCATATACTATGAGCCCGATCATTAACCTTGGCTATAATTTCCGATTATCGGATATCCAGGGGGCTGTGGGTTTGGCGCAGCTTTCCAAGCTCAACCTTTTTTTAAAGACGAGACGATTCTGGGCAAAACGCTACGACTTGTCTCTTGAAGATATTGAAGAGCTGATTATTCCTTCGGTCCCGGCCAGATGCAGCCATACATATCAGGCCTATGTTGTGCGCTTGCGAAAAGGCGGTAAGAAGAAGCGCGATAGAATTATGGATTTTCTTGTCGGGAGAGGAATATGGACCAGACCGGGTACATATGCGGTTCACAGGTTAAAATTATATAGAGACAAGTACGGACTTAAGCCAGAAGCGCTTCCTAATGCCGTCAGAGGGGAAGATGAGACAATCGCGCTGCCGCTATACCAGTCCATGAATGAAAAGAATTTTAAATATGTAGTAAAAACCGTTAAAGACGCTTTATCGCGTGCAAAGTAATATGAATAAAATATTTTCAAAAAAATACGATAGTATGATTCTGCCGTCCGAAAGGCAAGTAAAAAGGTGGCTGCGTAAGAATCCTGAAGAATGCAAAAATTTTATCGTTGCTTTGCGCAAGGCTATTTTGCGCAGCGAGAAAATACTCGGCGAGAGAAAAATGCCGCTCCCCTCATCCCATAGTCCGGGGGTAATCGTTACAGACTATTCCATAGGATACAGCTGCAATCTCGCCAATAACGCGTATACTTTTTGCAAAATAGCACGCAAATACGGGTACGACGCCAAACTGTTTTTGCAGCCGAATTTCATCGACACTACGGTTCTGTCTCTGCCTATCTGGGAAGAGATCTATTTTATAAGCGATGTGATGCCGGATCATCCGAAAGTGTTGCCAAATTGGGAAAACCCCGACTTCGTAAAATTGTCCTATTGGAACGAGACATACATAAATAATATACCCATCAATTTTGAATACGAGAAACTGAAAGCCCAGATCATGCGAGATATGAACGAGAATCCCTAT
>CAYIQH010000031.1:0-10042 GCA_964365575.1 uncultured Planctomycetia bacterium
AAAACAATCTGGTGAAAAAACCAATCACAGCTTTTGTCGCGCTGGTTTTGGTAGCCATGATAGTGGTTGATTTTATCCTGCCGATAATGTACAGAAAAAAGATAAGCATTCTAAGCGCGTGGCCTGTTTTTCTAAAGCTCGTGTCAAAAAATTTTGTAGATATACTGTTATATTTTTTGGTAAAGCTGGGTCTCGGGATATTGGCAATTTTAGTAAGTATTGCTGTTGCTATTGCAGGAGTCATCTGTCTTCTTCTGATAGGAGGCGTATCGTGGCTTTTAGGCTGGCTTATTTATCTCGTCATACCACAGGCAGCGAAGGCCGGAGCGCTTATTGTTCTTGCGACGTTAGGAATAGGTATCTTGATTATTCTTGCCGGTTTATTCACATTATTATTTCTGCCCATACCGGTATTTTTTAGGCTGTTTCCGGTATACGTTTTGGGCAGCATGGATGAATCGCTTGACATATTTGAGCCAAATACGCCAGAGATGGCGGAAGGCGAAGACACGTCGCGGTATAAAAAATCCATGAGATTAGTATGGTTTACCGTACTTTCACCTATCTTATTTACAATCCTTATATTAGCTTTGACGGTTATTTCGTATCTGGCAGGCGCAAAACGGTCCGGTACGTCTGGTATAAAATCCGTTACGGGTACATCCGCCGCAAAAGAACCTGCCGCCCAAAAAGCGGTCAAGCCGGAAAAGAAGTTAGTCACGGTTTATCTGAAGAACGGCAACTTATTTAAAGCGAAGATGGAACGCGAGTCAAAAAATAACATCTCGTTTGCTATAGAAGGAGGAACTTTTATATTACCGCGCAGCGATATCCTGCGCATTGAAAGGTAGCCCCTCGACTTCGCTCGGGGCGATTTGCATCCGGGCAATAGAGGGCAAATCGGAGGGAAGATGAAGCGTTTATTGGTTGTTGGTTCAGTATTAGTTGTGATGTTGTTTTGCGTAAATGCACATGCCTTTACAGTATCCTATGATCAGACTACTACCGGCATATGGGGAGGCGGTACTCAAGAGACAAGTATAAAGATAAAAGATGAAAAAATGAGGATGGAAGCAAATACGCCGCAGGGCAAGGTCATTACCATGGTAAATGACACCGTTGCGTATCAATACATTCCGTCTGAAAATAAGGCTTATAAGATGATGACAAAAGGGCCGACAAACCTGAAAAATCTTTCCGATTATCGAAAGTATATGGAGACATTGAACGCCAAGATAGTAGGTTCCGAAAGTGTGGGCGATTACGACTGCGACATATATGAGTTTACAGATCCCGGTGCCCACGTCAGAGCAAGGGCATGGGTATGGAGGGCGAAGAATTTTCCGGTCAAATACGAGATGGATATGGCGTCCGGATTGATTACGACGGTAATGAAAAATATAAAAGTTAACGAAAAGATTGCCGACTCAGAATTCACGGTACCGGCAGAGGTTGAGATAATAGATATGCAGCGCGCAGCGGGACAGAGTAAAAAATAAAATGTCCGATAACCAATAAATGGGGGATAAAAACATGGAAAATGAAAATAAAAACGCAAAAGCAACCGGTCCGGAAGAGACTCCGGAACAGAAGTTCAAAAGGTTAGCCACGGCAAGGGTAAATAATGCCCTCAAAAAAATAAAGTTAATAGGCAACCTTGCGGCACCCTCCTATAGGTATACAGAAGAAGAAATAGCCAAGATAATACAGGGCCTGAAATTTGCGGTAGAAGAAGTGGAAGCGAAATTTGCAAAGGGAAAAAAGAAGGAAAGCGGCTTCCAGCTATAACCTTGAACAGGAATAGGATATGAGTAAGAAAGAACTCAATGGCGGGCAAGGAATAGTATTCAGAAGCCCGCTATTTCCGATATTTATCGCCCTATTTATTGCGGGGCTGTATCTCTACTCAGCATTTTATTTCCATCCGGTTAGGATCGCCAGCCTTAAATTTAACGATTATTTTTTCCGACTGAGGCTCGGTCTTAATTATTTCTTTAGCAAGGAAGAGATTAGGCCGAAGGATATAGTACTTGTTACTATAGATGAAGAATCTTACGAACGCCTGGAGAAAAGGTGGCCGTGGGGCAGGGATGTGTTCGCGGATTTTCTTGACAAAATTTCAATATACCAGCCGAAGGTTATCGCGCTTGACTTTGCTCTGTATGGCGAAAGCCCTGATAATCCCGAGGCCGATATCAAGCTCGCCGACGCTATAAGGCAAAGCGGCAATGTCATAATTGCTTCCGTTTACGGCAAGGAAAAACTATATCTCGGACCTTACGATATTCTTGCAAAAGCAAGCAGCGGGTATGGTGTTACGGGAGGCGTAAGGGATGATGACGGTGCCATACGCCGCGCTAAGGTATTTGCGCTTATACTTGCCCAACAAAAGGGCGGCGACGTATCATTTGAAGTAAAAGCAGCCGCTACTTATCTTAATGTGCCGTATGATAAGATAAGGCAGGAAGAAGGACATATTGTAGTAGGATCTGACACAAAGAACATTATCATCCCTACCGATGAGAATGGTTCTTTTTTGATAAATTATCTGTGCGACAAAGATGACATTGAAACTGTTCCCATATGGAGGGTAATGGTGGGTAAAGTCCCTCCTCATAAATTTAAGGACAAACTTGTCCTTGTCAGTCAGACAGGCGAGATATTTCACGATCAGGCCATGACTCCCCTGTGGGGCCCTAAACCCGGCGGCCTTATAATCGCAAATATATTAAATTCTGTTATAACATCTTCATATATCGTACAGGCTGATCCGCGGCATTCGGCCTTATTGATATCTCTGATTTATTTATTTGCGCTTCTTTTATTCTACAAGAAATCGGTTATACGCGGCGCATTTATATTAATTTTTATGGTCACGACATGTATGACTGTTTCATTTACGCTTTTTTTACGCGGTACACTGTATCCGACGTTTGATATGGTTGTCTTACTGTCGTTGCTTTTTTTGGGTATAACATTTTACAAATATGCCATTGTAGTTTTAGAAGGGCAGGAAGTTAAGAAACTTGCAATAACAGATTCGCTGACTTCTTTGTATACCCATAGGTATTTCCGGTTTCTTCTTGAGCACGCGGCAAAAACCGCCTCCGATTCCGGTGTAAAGTGTACGCTTATAGTGGTAAAGTTGCAGAATCTTGACAGCATAGTTAAGGAAATAGATTTTGGTAAAGGGCAGGAGGTTCAGCGTAAGATAGCGAAAGATATACAGGAAAAATTACCTAAGAACGGTTACGCCGCATATATGGGGACAGGCGAGTTCGGCATGCTGCTGCCCAGAGTAGGCCTGGGGGAAGCGCTTGGTATAGCAGGAAGCATGCGCGATAAAATACAAGATACGGATTTTGGCATAGAGAAGAATACGCTTAAGCCTATTGTAAGTGTAGGAGTATCGTCTATTGATAATACGCCGTTTCCCAGGACAGGCGCGGAACTGATAAGAGGCGCGCGCGCCGCCATGCTCAGGGCAAGGGAGATCGGCTACAATAAAGTATGCAGGTTTAATCCGAATATTGATATCTCGGCATTTGAGCCATATATCGGCGAAACGGCAATAAAAGAAAGACTGGGCAGCGAGTTTACATTTCTTGCGGTTGATCTGGAGGAGAGGAATAAGGAACTGGAGGAGCTCCTTTATCAGCTTAGCGCTACGCAAAAGGATCTCGAAGAAGCGCATTTTGAAACACTGCGCTCGCTTATAGTCGCATTGGAACAAAAAGACCCGTGCACCGCAGGTCATTCCGAAAGAGTAGGGGAATATGCCGAGAAAATAGGCCGGAAACTGCAGATACAGGAAGAAGAAATAAAGATACTGAGACAGGCAGCCATACTCCATGATATTGGAAAAGTCGGCATACCGCCGGATATACTGAGAAAAGAAGATGTATTGACGCCGGATGAACGGCATGTGATAGAGCTGCATCCCGAATTCAGCACAAAAATTCTGAGCACCAGCAAATATTTCAATAAGCATTTACATGCAATAAGGGATCACCATGAACGGCTTGATGGCAGCGGTTACCCGCGCGGTTTAAAAGGCGGTCAGATTTCGCTGGATGCGCAGATAATAGCGGTTTGTGATGTATATGATGCGATGTCTACCAACAGGCCCTACCGAAAAGCGCTCAGCGTCAAAGAAGCTCTGCAGGAGATGCAGTCACATCCGGAAAAGTATAATCAAAAGGTAGTCCTTGCTCTGGAAGAAATACTAAAAAGCGAGTATAAAATTTAAAACACTATGGCCTTGACGTATACCGAAATAGAACAGGAAAAGAGTATACGAATATGGACATTCTTTCTGGTTGTCCTTATTTTTTATTTTCTCATCGCGGCGATTCTGGGCAATCTCACAAAAGTATTTTTCGCCCTGAACAGCGAGGCGGCCGGGAAGGCAAATCTATTCCTTAATCAAAGAGAAGTTCTGTATGTTCTTCTATTTGCATTATGTGCAGCCGTTATACATGCGGCGTATTCCGTGAATAACGCCATGCCGCTTATCCAGCGTAACCTTGAAGCGCAGAATGTCGACCTGTCCGATAAATATCATGAACGGTTTAAGAGGATAGTGGATGAAGTCAATGTTGCTACCGGAAATAAATATAAAATAACGCCCATAGTTATTCCTACGGTAGCTATGAATGCCTTTGCGATTTCAGACAACAGGCGAAATGCGGTTATCGGCGTTACCGAAGGATTGTTGTCAAAATTGAACAGGCAGCAGTTAGAAGCGGTTGTCGCCCATGAGTGCGGGCATATAGTATCAGGCGATTCATTTCAGACGACGGTGGGATGTGCCCTATTCGGGATCTACGCGGCAATGCTCGCCGGAATAGGAAAAGTATTAAGAGGGGGACGTATACGGTCGAGCGGAAGATCAAGCGGCGGCAGTATCATTCTTTTCTTGCTTATAGTTTATATTGTTCTAAACATTATGCAGTTCTTTTACAATTTGATAAGGCTGTTTGTATCGCGCGACAGAGAATTACGGGCAGATGCCATCGCAGTCAAATTGACAAGAGACCCGATAAGCCTTTCCGAAGCGTTATATGCGATTTCCCGCGGATGGCGCGGCCTCGGCTACATAGACAGGAATCTGGAATCGCTTTTTATAATTAACCCGGCCAGAGAGCCGGTAGATGAGGCCGAGGGTTTCTTTCCGGACCTTTTGTCTACCCATCCGCCTGTGAGTAAGCGTATCGCAATTCTGGCTGGTATGGCACATGCCGACGTAAAGAATATACAGGAAGATGTCATTGCGGACGAAAAATTGAGAGGTGCCTCGCGGCAGATAGTAGGAAACGAGCGGCCGCGTCCGATAATTATCAATGATGAACCAGTGCCGCCTGCCTCGCCATTTAGTTGCCCGAAATGCAGGCAGCCGCTTATTGACGAAGAATACGAAGGGGCCGCAGTCGAGAGATGTACTTTTTGCGAAGGTGTATTGGTTGGAAAGGGGTGCCTCCCGCGCATAATAATACGGGAAGAAAAGGGTTTTACTGACCGGATCAAAAAAATGGCTGCATTGACGCAGGAGGATGGCCTGCGGCGGATGCGCGATAAAGTAAAGGCAGGCGCACCCTCGTATTTAAAATGCCCGAAATGCAGCCAGGATATGCTGAGAAATTTTTATACTATGGCATATTTGGTGGAAGTAGACAGATGTGATACGTGCAATCTGATCTGGCTTGACAAAGATGAGCTTGAAATACTGCAATATTTGATAGAAAACAGGAAAAGCGAATAATATGACGTGTATCTAACCAGGTTAGTTTTGTGCAAAACTAACCTGGTTAGAATAAGTAAAAATGGGAGGATAATATGACTATACTATGGATTATTTTGGGGGCGTTGATATTACTGGCAATCGCGGTCATTGGCATGTACAACCAGCTGGTATCTATACGGAATGAGGTAAAAAATGCATGGGCGGGAATAGAAGTCCAGCTTAAGCGGAGATATGACCTCATACCCAATCTTGTTGAGACGGTAAAAGGCTACCTTACCCATGAAAGAACGGTTCTGGAAAATGTCATCAAAGCACGGCAGCAGGCTATTGACGTATCGGGCGTGAAGGAGCAAGGTAAGGCCGAAAATTTTTTAACTCAATCCCTGCGAAGCCTGTTTGCTGTAGTGGAAAATTATCCTAACCTTAAGGCAAATGAAAATATCATGGCGCTGCAGGAAGAGATTACCTCTACCGAGAATAAGATTTCATTTGCGCGCAACAATTATAACGATTGGGCTATGAATCTCAATAAAGCGGTAGAGCAGTTTCCTACTAATGTAATCGCAAATACCTTTGCATTTAAAAAAGAGGACCTTTTTGAGATAGAAGATGCTGCAGTAAGAGAAGCACCGAAAGTAAAATTTTAGGATATTAAGAAATGGTACGAAAATTAATTGTTTTCGCGATAATTATGATCTCATGCGCGCCTGCCTGTCCGGATGTGATATATTTCAAAGACGGCGGCAGGGTGGAAGGTGTTATTCAAAAAGAAGATGACACCGGTATCATCATAGATCTGGGTGTAGGAACTATGGCTGTCAGGCGGGATGAGATTGAATATATTGAAAAATCATCCGCCGAAGAGGGGCAGCGCATGGAAGAGGAAAACCGCGCTGATGAAATATCGCGGGGAGAATGGGCACCCCTCGGATATGAAGATATTCGCATGGCATATCTGAAGTCACAAGAAGGCAGGATATCGCTTAAAAAATTGAAGGCCAGGAGCGCAAACAATGCGGATGGTATAACGCAAAAAGAAGAAAAGGTATCCGAGCTGCTGAAAACGCTGGATAAAAAAAGCAAGGAACTGAAAACAATAGATGCGGAAAAGCGTACAAAAGAATACAATACCGTAGTGGCGGAAATGAATTCAATAAGCGTCCGGCTAAATGCGGAAAACAGCGAACTTAAAACACTCTATGCTGAAAAAAAAGATATTGATACGGCTTTAATGGAAAAAGCCAATAAATACCGCACCGATTTTCAGGCTTTTAAGGATGTTCTTAGTGCGAGAAAGGTCAGCGTAAACAGCGCTGAAGCGTCAGCTGATGAATTGATGTTCCTGGAAGAAATGCGTGGTAATATGACAGATCTGGACAACGATTTTAAAAAAGATGTCGTAGGTTATACCGCCGAAGGAAATCAGGTAATCGTGAATGCGCTGATAAACGATATCGCTCTTGCTCGTCTCGTGGTGGATACAGGAGCGTCTATAGTGGTTATTTCAAAAGAAGTAGCCGGCAGGCTGGGGATACCATCCGAAGAGGGTACGGGAGAAGAAATAGAGATAATAATGGCAAATGGCGCGTCAGTTAATGCCCGTCCTGTGGTACTTAAATCTATCAAGGTCGGCGATGCAGAAGTCGGAAATGTGCAAGCGGCAATATTGGAAAGTAATGTTGTAGGCGGCGCCGACGGACTTCTCGGTATGTCCTTCCTCAGTAATTTCATAATAAGTGTTGATACATCCTTAAATAAGTTAACCCTGGAGCAAATTTTATAAAATCTATTGACATTTGCGGTAAATGGAAGTATACTTCTTTGTGTTAAGTGATAATAAAGCTGGATTACGAGAACTGTGCCGATGAACATAAAAATATCATTTATTACTAAGATTTTACTAATAGGTTGTTTTATTTTGCTATTGGGGTACGGGCCGGTAATGGCAGGGGAAGATACTGCTGTATTGAAAGCCATGATAGGGGTCGTAGATTATTTTGAAAAAGGCAGTACCGCGTGGCAGTCCGCAAAAGAAGGTTCGCAATTATCCTCAGGTGACAAAATCAGGACCGGTGCCGACGGCATGGCTTCTGTCAGTTTTGCAAACGGCAGCCAGATAATGCTCAAGCCCAATACCGAATTTGAAGTTACCTCGCTCAACAGGTCCGAAGACAAAAGCTCCATTGATTATAAATTGCAGCTCAATATGGGGAAACTCCGCGCAATGGTGGAAAAACTGGACTCCAATTCTTCATTTGAAATAAAGACGCCTACCGCTGTCGCCGCCATTAGGGGCACCGTATATTATCTGGAAGTCCGGGAATTGAAGCCGGAAGAAGTTTTCGAGGAAATTAAAGAGAGATTAATCACGGAACTTTTTGTTGAAGTTGGCGGGGTGCTATATATTAATACTGCCAGCGGGAGATATTTCGCAGTAAGCGCGGGCCAGGAATCCAACTCTTATGGAGATGGAAATATTGATTCGCCTGTTGATGTGCCCGAAGATAAGCAGCTGGAATGGACAGAGGGCTGGGATGCGATCCTCAACGCGGAGCCGTATCAGGAACCCGGCGGCGGGGATCCGGATTTAGGCTCCTCCGGAGACCAGACCGGAGAAGATACAGAAAATACTAACCGACAGGGCAATCAAGGCAGCGTCGTAGATGCGGATTTGATTGAGGATGCGAGACTTGCGAGCGAGGCCGCAGCCAAAGCCGCTATCCGTGCCGAGGAGGCGTCCGACAATGCCCTTAACGCACTAGCTGACGTGAACGGCTCTGTTATAGATTTAAACGCTGCCAAAGAGAATATGGAAGCGGCGTATAATGGCGAAGGCGGAGCTTATGAGGCACTTTTTCGGGCGCAGGATGAATACAGCGAGGTTTCCCAGCTCGTATCGGATGCTCAGGATGAGATAGATGATGTTATTGCAAGTGAAACGGAGGACCCTTTTGATGATCCCTTCGATGAGGATATTTTTGAACTTCCGGAAGACTTTGAATTACCCGAAGACCTTGGTTTTGAAGTCCCCGACAATATTGAAGATTGGCAATTCTTTGCAAGGCTGACTGAGTATTGGGGATTTTCGCTGGAAGAGTTAGAAGACGAAGATATTGATTCTTTTTCCTCATTTTTGCTGGCGTTGTCGGATAAGATGATAGAAAAATTAGTCGGACTTACCGTACAGTTGAATACGCAGAACGCGGAGAATGAAAAGATGGCAGGCCTTCTACAGGATGCTTCGGATGATGCGTCAGCACGTGCCGCTGAACTTGAAGCTCTGGCAGCCCGATTGCAGGAAGCGGCTGATATAGCGTTTATTACAGGTACCGATGCCGCGCTTGAAGCGGTTCAGGTATTAATAGAGCTTACTCAGGCGGCAATAGATGAGGCCAATCTGGCAGCAGGCGCTGCAAACGATGCGGCCCTGGTAGCCGAAGAAGCCATTGAAGAGGCTCGTTCTAAAATAGAGCAAGCAGGCACCCTTGTTAGCGCTATGGGGATAATAACTGATGATGTGGCGCTATTGGAAACCGCGTTTGATGCAGTAGCCGCAGACAGCGAAGAACTTGCTACTAATATAACAGATATGCGCGATGCCATCATAGCGAGCGTTGAAGCCGGCGAGGCAGCGGGCAGGGCATACGCGGCTTCCGAAAATGCGCAGGAGGCGCTGGGAGATATAGATTCCAAAAAAGGATTGGTCAATGAGGCAGGAGCGGCGATGGATACTGCCTATAACACTGCTTCATCGGCGCTTGATCAAGCAGAGGATGAGTATGAAGAGACTGAGAACAGGGCCAATGCCGCACAATCTGCCATAAACGACGCTATGGACGATGTAGACAATGAAGCTGCCAAAAACTGGGGCTATATAATAGTTGATATTCCTGCCGCAAGGAACCAAATAAATATTTATCAAACACACATGGATAACGTCTCTTCTAATATCGGTGCGCTAAGGGAGACGTTGGATAGCTTGAATTCCGAGCTTTCCGGCGAGAACGCGGGCAGCGTTGCTTACCGCTTGCAGCAGAGCATTGACGATGCTTCTTATTGGGCCAATACGGCAAACGCATTGTCGGATGAGATACGGATAGTTGCGATGAACGCCGAAAACGAAGGCAACGACGCTGTATTAGCCATTTTGTATATTCTTGTGGAGTTTACGCGGGAGGCCATAGATAATGCCAATGTAGCCGCCGCGGCCGCAAATAACGCAGCAGAAGAGGCGGAGACAGTACTTGCCGGAACCCCGGAATTACTTTCACAGGCGGATACGATAATAGGGATGTTAAA
>CAYIQH010000032.1:0-9879 GCA_964365575.1 uncultured Planctomycetia bacterium
CGTTCCTACGCCATTAGGCAAGACAAAAGAGCCGGATATCTCGTTTATCGTATCAGCAGTTGACGATATAATCAAAAACAGGCGGAAGGGCCAGTTGTACGTATTGGAGAGTACCACTTATCCCGGGACCACTGAAGAGATATTGCTCCCGAAGTTTAAAGAAGGTTCTTACAGAATAGACAGGGATTTCTTTCTGGCATTTTCGCCTGAGAGGGTTGACCCCTCAAACAGGATTTATACCACCAATAATATCCCAAAAGTAGTGGGAGGGGTAACAAAGAAATCCACCATAGCTGCCAAGCTGCTTTATAATAATATAGTGGACGAAGTTATTGACGTTTCTTCCAGTAAGGTGGCGGAGATGGCAAAACTCCTGGAAAATACATTCAGGAGCGTCAACATCGGCCTCGTAAATGAACTAGCCCTTATGTGCGAAAAACTTCATGTGAATGTGTGGGAAGTAATAAATGCCGCCAAGACAAAGCCTTTTGGATTTATGCCGTTTTATCCCGGTCCGGGAATAGGAGGGCATTGCATAAACATAGACCCTTTATATCTTTCATGGAAAGCCAGGCTGCATGGTTTTGAAGCCAGATTTATAGAGCTTGCCGACGGCATAAATTCCGGCATGCCGCAATATGTAGTCCGGCGGGTCATACGAGCCCTTAACGAAAGGGGTAAGTCCGTAAAAGGTTCGCGGGTAGCGGTGCTGGGGGCTTCGTATAAAAAAGATGTTGATGATCTGCGAGAATCGCCGTCTCTCGAAATAATGCGGTTACTTTCAGAAGAAGGGGCAGTGGTTAGTTACTGCGATCCCTACGTTTCCAGCTTAAAGATGGATGGCAGGGTCGTCGCCGTTTCATCATTGAGAAAGAATTTTCTTAAGAAGCAGGATTGCGTCATATTGGCCACGGACCATGATGCCTTTGAGTATTCAATGATCAGGGATAACGCAAAACTTATTTTTGACACAAGAAATGCCTTTGCTAACAGGGGTCTGGCAGGCAAAAACATAGTAGCGCTGTAGAGGAGAAATTAGAGATAAGGAGTAGAATGAAAAGGATACTCATAACGGGCGGAGCGGGTTTTATAGGTTCTCACCTATGTTCTTTTTTGCTGGAAAGAGACTGTGATGTAATCTGCATGGATAATCTTATAACAGGCACACTGCAGAATATTACTCCCATGCTTAAAAATAAACATTTTGAATTTATAGAACATGATGTTACAAAATATATCGGCATAGAAGGCCCCATAAATTATGTCCTGCACTTTGCATCACCCGCAAGCCCTGTTGATTACCTGAAACTGCCTATACAGACACTGAAAGTAGGATCATTGGGGACGCATAATGCATTAGGTGTCGCCAAGGCAAAGGGGGCACAATTTCTGCTTGCTTCCACAAGCGAAGTCTACGGCGACCCTACGGTCCATCCGCAGCCGGAAAGTTACTGGGGGAATGTCAACAATGTCGGGCCGCGCGGCGTATACGACGAGAGCAAGAGGTTTGCCGAAGCGATAACGATGGCCTATCACCGCACGCATCACCTTGACACTAAGATAGTGCGTATATTCAATACTTACGGCCCGAGGATGAGAAAAGTGGACGGCCGCGCCATCCCGGCATTCATAGAACAGGCTTTCGAGAATAAACCCATAACAGTGTTCGGCGACGGAAAACAGACCCGCAGCTTCTGCTATGTGTCTGATCTGGTAGACGGCGTATATAAACTGATGAATTCAAACGCCAATACCCCTGTAAACATCGGCAGCCCCGAAGAAATGAATATCCTTGATCTTGCGAACTTGATAATAAAAGTGACGGGGTCAAAGAGCAATATCGTATTTAAGGATTTACCGATCGATGATCCCAAAGTGCGCCAGCCGGAGATAACGCTGGCCAGGATGCTACTGGGATGGCAGCCGACGATAAGCCTGAAGGACGGCCTGCGAAAAACTATAGAATGGTTTAAAGACAATCAATGAACACCGATGATTATTACGGAAGCGAAAGAGAAGATATTATAGCGCTTATCCCGTCTGATGCGCGGCGCGTCCTTGATGTCGGCTGCGGGTTTGGCTTGATGGGCAAAGCCCTTAAACAAAAAAACAGCGCTATTGAGGTCGTCGGGTTTGAGACCGAGGAAAAAGCAGCGGAAATAGCGAAGAAGAACATAGACAAGGTGATAACCGGAGATGTCGAAGGTGTAAAAATGCCGTTTGCGGACAGGTATTTTGATTGCCTTGTTTATGGAGAAGTGCTGGAACACCTCAAAGACCCGTGGCGGGTCCTGAAAGAACACGCGCCCTATCTGAAAAAAGGCGGATGCTGTATTGTGAGTATGCCTAATATTTCACATTACAGTATCATTGAAGGGCTTCTCAAGGACAAATGGGACTATAAGGATGCGGGGATATTAGACAGCACCCACCTCAGATTTTTCACGATCAACGGCATCAGGAAGATGCTTAACGACGCCGGATATATAATTGACGAGGAAAAACGATATATACGGGCGTCCAAGGTCAGGAAGGCTATCGGCAAATTATTAGGGAGGTGTGCTGTGCATCTATTGACAGAACAGTATCTCATTAAAGGAAGGCTGGTTTAGGATTATGAAAGAGAGAGGCACCAGTATAGTCATAGCGGTTTGTAATCTTCTCGGATTCACGCGGTTGTGCGTGGATTACATAAGAAAGAATACGACTACGCCTTACGAACTCGTAATAGTTGACAATGGATCCACCGACGGTACAAAGGAATATATCACCGAACTTTCTAAAGAGATTGACGTAAAATATTTGCGCAATGATACAAATCTCGGCCCTATACTGGCGATAAATCAGGGCATACGAGCCGCTAAGTACGAATATATATGCCAGATGCATAATGACGTCGTCATATTTGAACGCGGCTGGCTCGATAAGATAATATCCATAATGGAACTAGATCCGAATATCGGCATAGCGTGCCTTGCCGGCAGGCAGTATATACGCAAAGACGCGGGCTGCGACGAAGATACACTGAAACATAATCTCCTGAGCATCGGGCTTAATCCGCCGATGACGGAGACGGTAGCCGATATCGCGGTGATAGACGGCATGTGCTTTGTGTTCACCAAAAGCCTCATCCGGAAGATAGGGCTCCTTGATGAGACCTACGGTATGATGCACTTTTATGATATGGACTTCTCTCTGGCCAGTATTAAAGCCGGCTATAGGAATGTAGCGGTCAACGTACTGGGATTTCACGTAGGGAACGGAGGGACCACCCGCCGCTCTGATTTCTATAAGAAGCTTGTCCCGAACGACCTCAAGTTATACAACAAAAACAGCGCCATATTCCAGAAAAAGTGGAAAGGGATGCTTCCCTGTGACGTAAGAAAGCACGCTCTGATCCTATAGGCAGGGCCCTTCTGTATATTTTCTTGATTTCCCCCCTCAAATAGTAATATAATATGATAATTATAGTATAAGACCAAAAGGAGAAAACATGAAGATTCCCATCATGAATCTGGGAGCTCAATACGAACAGCTTAAAGAAAGCATAGATAGGGCTATGCAGAGAATTGCCCGGGACAGCAGTTTTATTTTAGGAAAAGAAACAGAAATCTTCGAAAAAGAGATAGCCGATTACTGCGGCGTAAAATACGGCGTGGGCTTAAATTCGGGCACAGACGCGCTTATCCTGGCGTTAGCGGCTTTAGGAATAAAAGAAAATGATGAAGTGATAACAACACCGTTTACTTTTGTCGCAACAGCTGAGGCAGTTTCGCGAGTGGGCGCGAGGCCGGTTTTTGTGGATATAGACCCGGAGACTTGTAACATAGATTCTGCGAAGATAGAAAAGGCTATAACAAAAAATACCAAGGCTATAATACCGGTTCATCTTTTCGGCAATCCGTGCGATATGGATCCCATATTAAAGATAGCCGGAAAACACGGATTAAAAGTCATAGAAGATGCGGCGCAGGCGATTGGCTCAGTTTACAAGGGCCGTAAAGCCGGCAGTTTCGGTGATACAGGGTGCCTTAGTTTCTTCCCCAGCAAAAACCTGGGTGCGTTCGGCGATGCCGGAATGGCAGTAACGAATGACCAGCGTCTTGCCGATAAGATAAGGCTGCTACGCGTGCACGGAACCACGTCCAAGTACCGCTACTCAGTCATAGGCTTCAACAGCAGGCTGGATAATCTTCAGGCCGCTATCCTATCAATTAAACTGAAGAAAATTGACGAATGGAATGAAGGCAGGAGAAAAGTTGCTGCCCGTTACAATGAGGGCCTGAAAGGTGTGGTAATGACGCCGAAAGAGCAGGCAGGCGGTAAGCATGTCTATCATCTGTACGTGATTAGTGTAGATAGGGGCAAAAGAGATATTCTGGCAGATTTTCTGAATAAAAACGGAGTAGAGGCGCGCACATACTATTCGATCCCGCTTCATCTGCAGGAATGCTACAAAGATCTCGGATACAGGGAAGGTGATTTTCCCAATGCCGAAAAGGCGGGCCTGGAAACATTGGCGCTGCCTATGTTTTCCCATCTTAAAGATGATGAAATTGAGTATGTGGCAGAGGCTGTCAAAAGGGGGCTGAGGAGTATTTAAAATGTCGTTGAAGATATTTCCGAAAAAAGATACAGGATGGCAGGTGGAAAAGACCGGTAACGACTCTGCTTATGCTGCGGGTTACGGTTTTATAAACGGCAAATATATGGATGCCAAGGAAATGGCAGAATTTTTTATAAAAAGCCCATGCGATAATTTATCCGTGTTTTGCGATTTAGTCAAAAGCATAAACGGTAATTTTGCCCTTATAGTCAGCAGGGGTAGTAACCTATTCGCCGCGGTGGACAGAGTGAGAAGCCAGCCTATTTTTTATTGCTTTAAAGGTGGAAACCTGTATATAGGTGATGACGTTGACAGTATGAAAAATGCTGCGGGGCACGTATATGTCAGCCCCCAGGCGGCGGAAGAATACCTTATGGCAGGTTATGTATCCGGAAGCAATACACTTTATGACGAAATAAATGGGTTTCAGGCAGGGGAATGTATGGGAGCGAAATTTGGCGAGACAGGTATCTGCCTGGATGTAGCATTAAAGCGCTATTATCTTTATTATAACACAGATAAGCAACATCTGCCGGCGGCGGCAATGATAAATGATCACGATCGTGTTGTTAAAAAAGCCTTTGAGCGCGTAGCAGAAAGCGCCGGCGGCCGAAAACTTATCATTCCTCTAAGCGGCGGTGTTGATTCGCGCTTTGTCGCCTCCATGTTTAAAAGAATCGATTACAAAAATGTATTATGCATTTCTTACGGCGTTGCGGGAAATTGGGAGACGGGCATAAGCAGAGAAGCGGCTTTGAGGCTGGGTTACGAATGGCTTTTCATACCTTATACACGAAAGAAATGGCGCGACATCTCAAAAAGCAGCGAATGGCGCCGGTTTATTTACTCATTTGGCAATATCGTTTCGATTCCTAATGTTAATGAGTGGTTAGCCGTATCTGAATTAAAGAAGAACCGTGCTATCCCTGATGATGCGATATTTGTGCCGGGCCATACAGGCGACTTTATTTCAGGTGGACATATACATTATGTATTTGATGAAAAGACAGATAACATAACCATAGACGGGCTTTCAGAAAAAATGCTCAAAAAACATTACGCCCTCTGGCCGCTCATGTTAAAAAACCCGCAGATAAAAAAACGCGCTGTTTGCAAACTATCGGAATCATTCAAAAATTTTAAACTGAATTCCGCTCAGTCCATTGTTGACGCGTACGAATACTGGGAATGGCAGGAGCGCCAGGCAAAGTTCATCATTAACTCAGTGCGGGTATATGATTTTTGGGGATATGAGTGGCGGATTCCTTTGTGGGATTCCGAACTTATGGATTTTTGGGGCAGGATTACGTATGCGCTGAAAGTACGAAAAAAATTGTATTTGGAATACCTTGAGAAAACGGATAGTTTCGGCATCTTCGGGAATAATCTCCGCAGGAATAAGTTATACCAAAAACGGGCCTTACCGGGCACCTTAAGGAATCTTGTACAATATTTCAGGGATACTATCGCGATCTACGGGATGTACGGCTATTTTGCATCAACTTTTTTGAACGCGGGAAAGCGCAATATAAATTCAATGCTTGTGAAAGATTACCTGAGATGGGTGCAATCGTGAGAAAAAAGATATATTTGATATCGCCGCCTGCCGGGGAAAAGAGGCGAAACTATCCGCTGAGCCTGATGTTTTTGCACAGTTACCTTATTAAAAACGGCATTAGATCGGAAGTCCTGGATTGCGACGTACTGAGATGGCGCCTTCAGGATCTTGTTTCGTATCTGGAATCCAATAAGGCGGAAATGGTAGGTATAACAGGGTATACTTATAGCAGATTCCGCGCTTATGAGACAATACGTGCCATAAAATCCAGATTGCCTGAGTGTAAGATTGTTGTGGGCGGCCGCCATTTCTCTTCGCTGGCCGGGGAGACGATTAAACGGCTTAAGGAAGTCGATTTTGTGGTCAAGGGGGAGGGCGAGATCACATTAAGGGAGTTATGCGAGGCTATCGATACAAAACGATCGTTCAGTGACGTTCACGGATTAGCTTTCCGTGAAAACAAGAATATAATTTGCAACCCGGATAGGCCGTTATGCCAGGACATTGACAGCGTGCATTACGATTTAAAGGATTTTGATGATATAAAGGGGAAGTACAGTTTTATATCTACTATGAGAAGATTTCCTACCAACAAAGGGTTCTCTGTGCTGGCAGGCCGCGGATGTCCGGGATCCTGTGTGTTTTGTTCGTTATCTTCGCAAAGGGTGCGCCTGAGAAAGGTCGAAAAAGTATTGGCTGAAATAGAAGACCTGATAAAAAAGACAGGGGTACGCAATGTAAGTTTCGGAGACCCCACGCTTACCGCCAGCAAAAAATACCTCGTAGAGCTATGTGAGGGCATCCTCAGGAAAAAACTTGATATCAAATGGCATTGCTACAGCAGGGTGGATGTACCGTCCGAAATATTCGAACTTATGAAAAAGGCCGGGTGCGTTTCCTGCGATATAGCCCTTGAATCTGCTTCACTGCGCGTCCTTGAGGCGATCAAAAAACATATTAAGGTTGAAGACGTCGCAAGATGCGTCGAAAAACTTCATGAGCTGGGAATAAAATCTTTTATATTCGCCATGATAAGCCTTCCTGATGAGCGGGTAGAAGATGCTGAAATGACAATACGTTTTCTGGAAAAATATGCGCCGATAATCGATGGAGCATCTTTGGCCGTAACCCAGATATTTCCGGACGCCGCTCTTTACGGTATCGCGAAAGAGCGTAATCTCCTGCCGCCGGATTTTAACTGGTTTGATGATTATCATAATGATTATTATGATAGGACCAATTTACGCTCGACAGCCCCGTTTTACATAGAACACCTGTCGCCAGATTATATTCAGCACATCAGAGGGCGTTTTGAAAAGCTGCATCTGGAAAGATTTTACGATACGGAACGCTTTAAATCAGAATTACGGAAGTCGCTCGGCCCCTTCCTTTTTAACTGGAAAGACCAGACCCTGCGATCCAAGCTGAAAAAAGTGAAAAAGGGGATGGTTCGGCTGGGAAGAATAATAAAGGACAGATAAAAGGTATGTGGAAGTTTATAAAATTGTTAAGTAATACGAAAATAGCGGCGGCGGTAAGAAAAAACCGCGCCTTAAAATTATTGGTCAAGTCGTCCTATGCGGTGATAATGTTTCCGTTCAGTAAGCGCGGTGTTGCTATAAATATAGGCGGTGCGGGGGAATACATGCTGGACTACGTGTTTGCGCTGAGCCGGTATGAAAGTTTCGGAGACCGCCATAATGCAGGTTTCAAAAAATGGCTCGAAACGTGCAGGCAGGCGAAGGTCGTGTTTGATATAGGGGCGCACATAGGGCTTTATGCGATTCCGGCGAGCGGTGTTATTTCACAAGGGGGCCTTGTCTATGCCTTTGAACCGTCCGCCGCCAATAGAATATATTTTCAAAAACATCTTGAGTATAACCGCATATCTAACATCATACTGCTTCCGTATCTTGTCGGTGATGAGATAAATAAAGAGCAGGTATTTTATGAAAGCAGGGCCGTGGATCCGTCTAATTCCTTAAACCCTAAAAAGAATATCAGGCGGTATTCTAAGGTGCTTAGAGAGCAGATTACGCTCGATGATTTTGCCAAAGAGTACAAGGTGAGCCCGGATGTTATAAAGATCGATGTCGAAGGCGCAGAGTATAATGTTTTAAAAGGCGCAAATGAGATAATAAAGAAGTACTCACCGGTTATATTCCTGAGCGTCCACCCGAGGCAGCTTGCTCTGTTTGGGGCATCCGTTGAGAAATTGCAGGAGATTATATCGCAATCAGGGTATCGCATCCGGGGCAATGACGGAGCTGAAGTGAATCATGTCGAATTCGGCGAATATGTGCTGGTACCTTACGGAAGGTCTGATATATGACAGTCAAAAAAATAATACGCAAAAATGTAAACTTGTTCAGACATTACGGCGTTTTCGGCGCGTTCTGTTCGTATGCGAAAATAGCCTTATGGCACATCCGCCATTGTGCCGCATTCGGCAGGTCCCGGTATGAAAAAGTGCGCGTAAATGACTATGAAATGTTCATTGATCTTAAAGATAGCGGCATATCAAAGGCCCTTTTTGTTTATGGCACCCGCGAAAAAGATCAGATGAGCATTGTAAAGGGTGTGATATTGCCCGGTATGAAGGTGCTGGACATCGGCGCTAATATTGGATACTACGTCATTATGGAATCGCGGCTTATAGCACCGTCCGGCAGGATTATCGCGTATGAACCGTCAGCAGATAATTGCGAGCTTCTTAAGAAGAACCTTGAGCTGAATAATCTGTCAGGTAAAGTCGAATTAAATGAAGCGGCTGTGTCAGATAAATCCGGCACGGCCAGATTTTACGTATCAGAAAAATCCAACTTGCATACGCTCAATCCTGGTGCTGCCGTGAGACATGCGGGCAACCACGTAGAAGTGAAAACCACGGATATTTACGAAATAATCGGCAAAAATAAGGATATAGGATTCATAAGAATGGATATAGAAGGCCACGAAGTAGAAGTTTTGAAAAGGCTGGGAAAGGCCGTAACAGATTTTAAGGTTTATCCTAAAGTCCTGTTTGAAACTCACCTTTCAAAATATGATACCGAAAAACATAATATATGCGAGTCGCTGGAAACTTTATTCCGCCTGGGTTATACCGCTAAAATACTGACCTCTACGGATGAGATGGTAACAAAACTGCGGCAAAAGAAATACAAGCCCGAACAAATAGTCAGGACAGACCTTGTGACGAGGGGAGTATATAAAGGAGTCGCAAGCGAAGACGTGTCTGAATTGGTAGGCAGGGAAGGCGGCATCAGGGCAGTGCTTTTGGCAAAAGACTGAGAGACGGTTTTATGGCAGGCAATAGAAAAAAATCTAAAGTTAAAATCAACGTATTAACTACGTATGATTCGCCGAATTCGCTTGGTTTTATATATCCGATTCTGATCAACCGGTCGTTATTCTCCGAAAATGGAGTGGAATTTCAATTTTATGACAGCATTAATAGGGCATTGCTCAATTGCGATATCATATTTGTGAACAGCAAATTCTTCAAAAAATGGCACCTGACCAAAGGGCAGAAAGTATATGATATCCTGAAGGGATTTCGCAAATCGGCACAAAAGATAATATGGTTTGATACCAATGACAGTACCGGCACCACCCAATTTAACGTTATGCCGTTTGTCGACGCCTACTGTAAGAGCCAGATATTAAAAGACAGGTCATTGTACTGCAGAAATTTATACGGTCTTAGAGTATTTAC
>CAYIQH010000033.1:0-7473 GCA_964365575.1 uncultured Planctomycetia bacterium
CTGAGGATATATATCGTAATGTTCTAGTGCCGCGTCCATGCCGTTAGGGTCAAGTTCGCTTATCGCCTGATTTGCCGGCAGATTCTTCGGATGCGCGTAAGTGCTGATCTCGTCATTCGTCGGAAACGCGCTGTCCGGATCGGGCCGCATTAAATCGATTATGTCTTTGGCTGAGGCTATACTTGTCAGATTAAGGCTGTCCGCCTTGCCATAATAATTGGGCAATTCTATGAGCCGCACATAACCTTTCATCATGTAAACGACTGCGGTTGATTCATTGAGAGCGGTATCAACCGCTTTTACCTCTATAACATACCAATCGCCTACGGGCATATTATACACACTGGCATTTGTTGTAAATGTACTCTGGTCTGTCCATATTTCATTCCAGACAGGATTACCTGTAGTGCGATAATATAATCTTACTGTGTGTTCATCGCTCACAGTACCCGATACTACAAATGACTGCGAAAACTCAACATGCTGGCTGCTATATTTAGGAAGCGACGTTATGTTTACAACGGGCGGCGTGGTGTCAGGTGCCCCCGCGATAAGCGGCACATCCCGCACCTTTATCGCCCCGCTTTCAAACGTAAGTGTCGGACTCGCGTAGGTTTCATAACCAGCAATCGACACAAACACGTTATAGTTTACCCACCATATTGAACCGCCGCTTGACTGCGTCGTCTTCTGAATACCTGTAATTTCGTAGTTGCCGTTCTCATTTGTAATGGCTTGGTAATCGTGTGTCCCGTAACCATACGCAGTGGGCCTGAGGTCAACCCGAACATTGGCCAGACCGGTTCCTGAAGACAAATCATACACCCTTCCGTTCAAGGTTCCGGTAGCGTTGGCAACCAGCGGTATATCGCATACAAAATATGAGTTACTTTGGGAAAATATCATCGGATTGCTTGCGTAAAGTTCATAACCATCTGCGGTAACATAAGCCACATAGCCTACCCACGTAACTGTCCCGCCGCTTGTCGAAGTATACGTTATTATATTATCAACTTCATAATCCCCGCTCGCATTAGTAATCACAGTATAATCATGCGTACCATACGCATAGTATCCCGGCTTCAGCGTAACTGTCATATTTGCAAGCGGTACGCCGGTAACGGAATTATACACCTTACCCTTAATATAACTATGGATACCCGGGGGGAAGACTGTAATATAATCCGTCTTTACTTTTGAATTAGTCCTTCCAAGAACATCCGTCACAGTCAGCGTTACTGTATAACTACCTTCTGTGTAATAAGTATGATTTGTGTTTTTCCCCGTGCTTGTCTGGCCGTCGCCGAAATCCCATGAATAAGAGGCAATATTTCCCGTAGAATTACTTGGAAAATAAGTTGCCAACGGAGCGCTTCCCGATATTACCCAAGCGGTAAAATCGGCTACGGGTAAAGGCACCGTAGACGGATCAAAAACTGCTATGTCAAAAGGCTGGATATCTTTCGCTCCTTTATCATCGGTAACGATGAAATTAATGGTGTGAACACCTACATCCGCAAGCTGGGGGGTCCAGGAAAACGTTCCGGTTGCCTGTGAACCGTTTAATACTACCGCGAAGCCTGCTGAAGGTATGGATGATAAATCTGCGGAGAGTGAACTAACTTGCCCGTTATAATCGCCGGCCGCTACCTGAAAATTAATGGGGGTTCCGTAGGAAACATTCTTCGCGTAGGTTTTTCTATCAAAGGGATTATCCGGAATAAAATCATTTGTCATATCCTGATTGTCGATTGTCGAAATAACCGGAGGATAATTGTAGAGTTCGGCGCTCAAAGAGACAAGCCTTATATTATCGATCCATATCGTCCCGCTGTAATCGTTGCCAAGGGCTGTGAGCTGAGGCATGAAAGGGGCATAAGATTTGTTATTGCCGAATCTGAAACGGATTTCCTTAATACGCGATAAGTCGGAAGGTGTTATATAGTCATAGTGCTCTACCGTGTTCCGGCGAAATTCCATGAGCGGTATAAATTCTTCCTGCACCCGCTTTGAACCGGCGCCCTTTATGTACGCGAACTCCGCGTCTGTGCCGCTGCGGTCTACTACTAATACTACTTCGTACGAATCCGCCATATCTACTTCGTACCCCAGCGCATCATACGCAAGATGGGTATAAGTGCTCATATCGAGCAGCTGCGTCCCATTGCTGCTAACATCGCTTCTCCAATACTGACTGACCCCGCTCTCTTCTGTAGTTTGCCACGTGATACGATGGCGCATGCTTCCGGCAAAATATCCATCAGCGTCCGACTCGGTATTAACACCGCCTGTTTGAAATCCGAGATTGTTTACGGTAGAATTATAGTCCTCAAAGTTATCTATGATCAGCTCCCTTGTTGTCGCGTTATTTTTATTCCAAAAGCCGACATCCTCAATAAAAAGAGTGCCGTAATTGTCAAGATTAAGGTTAACTCCGTCTCCGTCGGTATCGGTAAGGTAAGGATCCGTATGATCGGTCATAACAAGCGCTACGGCTCTTATGTTAGCGATATTATATGGAAAGACAAAGCCGGTCGTAAAGCGTGTAGATGGATCATACTCATCCATAAACTCGTAGAGCGCTATATTAATAAGGTCGAAGCTGCGGCAATTAACTACCGGTTGATAAGCCCGATAAACTCTGAACGGCTTTCCTTCTGAATCAACTTCCCCGTCAGGATAATTTACCTGAATATCAACGCCTATAACCTCGCGTTTAGACGGATTAAATGTGCCCGGAGCGCCGGATTGAAGCTTAAGCTGTAAATGAGTATAATCTGCCAGCGGCAAAACAGGCGTCTGTCCGTTATTTACAAACGAATACCAGAAAGCGTCGTCAGGTCCCGGTGTCACACCGAGCGAGCTGTCCCATGAAATCTGATATGTCGTATTTAACGGATTGCTCGGATTCGCGCCAAAAATATCATAGGCACTGACCACATCTCCTCCCATAGTATAGAAGGTCCCTGCGCCGGTTTCTAATCCTAAAAAATTAGTTGTCGGATCGGCGTTGTCAAAATCTTCTATCAAAGCGAGAGCAGGCGCTGCGTGCGCAGCCGTTATGCCGGACAATGCCATGCTGAACATAGCAAAACATACAACTACAAAAACTTTTTTTGTTATTAAATACAGTTTCATGGTAAGACCCTCCTTTTAAAAACTTTTTTTCACTCTTTAACAAGGCTGGACAGAAAAATTCTATCTGGTCTTTCTCATCTTAATAGACGTATAACGAACTGCAATCTAACTAAAGTCTTTTTTTTATCGCTTAACAAGCACAGAAAAAAAATTTCTTCTTTCGATTAAAGTATATCATCAAGAATGCGTACTGTCAAGGAAACCGGGCCTCATTATTCCCCGCATTTTTTCTTTGTAACTATAAGCCATGAGGATAGATAGCGTTATAAAACTTATTAAAAATACTTTAAAAAGCGTATATAGCTTTATATACGCCTAACATTTGCGGATTCTTACAGGGGGCAGGTATTTACCTCTTGAACTTCGCTATTATCTTCTTTATCAATATGACCTCACCCACTTCATTCTTTTCATAATACTTATGGCCTATCCACTGCCACAGGTATCCTAAAAACAGGTTTGCGAGCCCCCATTTCCATTGCCCGGTCAGAAGCTGAAACATCCCGAAAAATGCCTGCGGGATGCCTATGAGATGAAGAAGGCAATCTGTGATGTTGACGTGCCGGGTAAAGAAATCGTTGATAAACCATTTTATTTTATTCATATACTACACTGCCTTCCTTAACTTCGTTATTAATATTTTACATCCTGATGACACTATAAATCCCGAAGTTGACAGTATTATTATCGTCGCACCGGAAGCAATGTCAAGTAAATATGAAAGCCACAGCCCGCCCAGCATAAATACGACGCCGATAGCGGCAGAAAGAAACATCATTGTCCTGAGATTAGATGTGTGCTGTTTAGCTACGGCAGCCGGTATTGTCAGGAGCGCTATAACGAGTATGATGCCGACTATTTTTATTAGAAGCACTACTGTCAGCGCTATCAGGGATAGCAGTATATAATATAATAACTCTACCGGCATCCCCAGCGTGGCGGAATATTCCTCGTCAAAGGAAACCGCCAGAAATTCCTTATAGAGCGCAAAGACCGCGGCTAAGATTATTATATCCAAAATCACCATCATGAGAATATCGCCCGTCGGTACCGTAAGGATATTTCCGAATAGATAACTGAAAAGGTCCGGCACATAACCCGGGGTGAGGTTTATGAATATTATTCCGATGGCCATACCCACAGCCCAGAATATGCCGATAGCGGTATCGGGAGATAAGCGTGTCCTCCTGCTTATGACTCCCATCCCAAGTGCAAATATCAGGGTAAACGGCACCACCGCTACAATAGGATTCAGCCCTAAAAAATAACCGAGGCCTATGCCGCCGAAAGCGCTGTGGGCAATACTGCCGCTTATGGATACGATCCTTTTTACAACGACGTACGAACCGATTATGCCGCAGGCGACACTCGCTAGGACAGCGGCTAAAACGGCATTTCTCATGAATTCATAATTTAATATGTCCATCTGGCTCCTCGACTCCACTCGGAGTAAATTCGGCCAGCAAGCTTACGTTCATTTCATTCCGTAAGCTTGGGCCTCATTTATGTTTCCTCATGACCCTATGCGGTACGCCGTGGCCGATAAGGTCCACATGGCATTTATACGTCGCCTCGATAATATCGGGTGTGATTTCTTTGTCGCCGTGATAAAAAAACTGGCAGTTTAAACAGGCAATCTTGTCCACATAACTTGATATCACGCCTATATCGTGTGATACCAGAATAACGGTTATTTTATTTTTCAGGCTTTTTAGGAACCGAAATATATCTTCCTGCATGGGTTCATCCACGCTCGCGGTCGGTTCATCTAAAAGCAGTATCTTCGGATTGGAAACAATGGCCCTTGCTATGAATACCCTTTGCTTCTGGCCCATTGAAAGCCTGTCTATTTGCCGGTCTTTTAATCCAAGCATATTTACTACTTCCAGCGCATCCCGAGCCGCTTCAATATCCTCCCTGTCAAAACCCTGAAACCATTTCTTATGTGAAAGGCGGCCCATAATAGCAACGTCCCATACGTTTATGGGAAAATCATATTCGTGCATACTGATCTGCGGGACATAACCGATATATTTCCTTGCCTCAGCCGGTTCAAGGCCTTTAACTTTCACTTTACCTGCGGTAGGTTTAATAAGCCCCAACAAAACTTTTAAAAGCGTAGTTTTACCGCCGCCGTTCGGGCCTATGACCCCTAAAAAGTCATTTTCGTTTACGGAGAGGTTTATCTTGTCAAGGGCCGGGAAACCGCCGTAATCAACGCACAAATTCTTTATTGATATAATTTCTTTTTGCATAGTCGTCAGTCAATACCTTCTTTCAGAACGCCGGCGACACGCCTCATGTTGCCGGTATAATCCTTGCTAAGGTCATCTACCGCTACAATTTTGCAGCCGGTCTCCTTTGCCACAACCTCCGCGCTCCTCGTGCTGAACTGCGGAGAAATGAATATGACCTTGATGCCGTTTTCTCTTGCCATATCTATTATACTCCGTAAACCCGCTATCGTGGGCTCTTTTCCTTCTGATTCAATAGCAATTTCTTTAAGGCCATAATCGCGGGCAAAATAAACCCATGCCGGATGAAATACCATAAAAACCCGTTTTTTCTTATCCTTTAATTTTTCTCTTATTTCTCTGTCAAGGCTGTTTAATTCATTTATGTATACCTCGGCATTTTTCTGATATACATCAGCATGCTCCGAGTCTCTGCCTATAAGGGCATCTTTTATACTGCCTATCATCATTACGGCATTTTTCGGCGACAGCCATATATGAGGATCTTTCGCCGCTTTTTCCTCTTCGTTTTCAATCAGAGTAATACCTGCTGAATTATCTATAATGGTCAGGCCCTTGTTAATAGACGCTATCTTACCCATCCACATAAGTTCAAATTCTATACCGGAGCCGAGCTTAAAATACAAATCGGCATCGCGCACATCTTTAAGCTGAGACGGCGTAAGTTCATACGTGTGGGGATTGCCCGCAGCCGGTACCATTACGGATACATTTACATATTCACCGCCTACTTTTTCGACAAATTCAGCCTGCGGCGCTATTGTGACGACAATATTGAGCCTGTTGCCGGCGGATGCCGTACTAAATAAGAAGGTAAAAATTATTACCGGTATCGTCATTGACATTTCGCAGTTACTTTCTCCATAAGGACCCCTGCTTTGTGTGCCTTACCTCAAATTCTTTTTTTATTGCGCTTATTACTTCGGACTTTCTGTTAATCCACCTGGGCGCAACAAGAAAATCCGGATTGGCGTCGGATACCAGCCTGAATACAACGCAATTCGGGTTTATGATTTCCAGAAAGCCGCAT
Organism: uncultured Planctomycetia bacterium; assembly: GCA_964365575.1. GTDB lineage: Bacteria > Omnitrophota > Gorgyraeia > JAHIPI01 > JAHIPI01 > CAYIQH01. Next base: position 6,424 of record CAYIQH010000033.1, read on the forward strand.
ACCGTCTTTACGTACTCATTAAAAGAGAGAAGGTTAATATCGCCCTTATTATAATATTTTTCGAGCCGAGTCCCTTTCAGGACATGCAGGACGTGCAGTTTTATGCCCGAGACAGGCAAGACAGCTATTTTTTCCGCTGTCTTAAGCATATCATCGCGTGTTTCGCCGGGCAGGCCGAGTATAACGTGAGCGCCGACTTTTATCTTCCTCTTTGCTGTCATCGCGGCCGCTTCCGCAAAATCGTGAAAAGTATGGCGCCTGTTTATGAATTTGAGTGTCCTGTCGTGCGCACTCTGCAGCCCGTATTCTATCCAGACATCATAGTCCTTGGAATATGATTCTATCAGGTCCAGTTTCTTCTCATCCACGCAGTCAGGGCGTGTGGATATATACAGGCCCACTATATCAGGGTAATGCCTTATTGTATCATACGCCTTTTTCAGTTTTGAACACGGAGCATAAGTATTGGTGGCATTCTGGAAATACGCGATAAATTTTCCGGCGCCGTAACGTTCTTTGGCGCAATCAATGGCTTTCTCTATCTGTTTCGCGAGCGTAAGCCGCGTCCCACTCATGGGCGAAAATCCCTTTTCGTTGCAGTATATGCAGCCTTCCTTATCTATTTTACCGTCGCGGGTGGGGCATGTAAAACCGGCGTTTAAACTAAGGCGTTGTACGCGCGTGCCGTATTTTTTCTGTAAATAGTCGTTGAATGAGTAATAGGGACGTTCCCCAAAGAGACACCCTGCCAGCCGAGTCTGTATAACATGAGGTTGCAGAGTGTCCCTTTGGGGAACGTCCCTATAATCGTTAACGTGTCGCATGCAGTTTCACCATGAGAAGCGAGATCGCTGCGGGCGTAACGCCGGAGATTCTCGATGCCTGGCCCAGTGAATAGGGGCGCATTTTCTCAAGTTTCTCTTTTATTTCGTTTGAAAGGCCATTTACCGGCGAATAATCAAACTTCGCGGGTATTTTTATACAGTCAAGACTGCCGAATTTTCCTACGCTTGCCAGCTCACGCCTGATATAGCCGCCGTATTTCATATC
>CAYIQH010000033.1:7483-9869 GCA_964365575.1 uncultured Planctomycetia bacterium
TCATAGCTACTTCCACCTGGACTTTTTCATAATAAGAAAGGCGCGGCAACCTTTTATCCATTTTCAAAACATCATTATAGCCTATGTGACTTTGTTTTAAGACGCGGCTTAGTTTCGCAATATCAAGCATTTTTTGCGCCCCGGCGACATTGCGTGTCTTTTCTTTCATGGCCCGATACGCTTTTTTATCCACCAGCCCCAGCCTCTTTCCTGTTTCCATGAGCCGCGTATCGGCATTGTCTTCCCTTACAATAAGGCGGTGCTCAACTCTTGAGGTAAACATCCTATACGGTTCGTTAGTGCCCTTAGTCGTTAAGTCGTCTATAAGCACCCCTATATAAGCCTCTGACCTCTTTAAAACGAGCGGCTCTTTCTTTTGTATCTTAAGCGCTGCGTTTATCCCCGCCATAAGGCCGAGTGAGGCGGCTTCTTCGTAACCTGTCGTGCCGTTTATCTGGCCGGCCATGTAAAGCCCGTTTATCTTTTTGCTTTCCAGCGTAGAATAAAGTTCTGTCGGATCTACAAAATCATATTCTATCCCGTAACCCGGAGTATCTGTCTTTGCCTTCTCAAGCCCTTTTATGCTGTGAACGATATCTTCCTGGACATCTGCCGGCAGGCTCGTAGAGATGCCGTTCGGATAATATTCATTAGTCTTAAGCCCTTCGGGCTCCAGAAATATCGTATGAGAATCCCTGTCGGAGAACCGGACGATTTTATCCTCTATTGAAGGGCAGTATCTTACTCCCGTTGCTTTAATCTTTCCCGTATAAAGCGGCGATCTGTCAAGATTATCGCGGATGATCTTGTGCGTCTTTTTATTTGTATTGGTTATATAGCACGGCACCTGGCGGCATTTTATGGTTTTTGTAGAAAAAGAAAACGGCACTATATCTTTATCACCGTGCTGTACTTTGAGGCCTGAAAAATCTATTGTCCTGCCGTCAAGGCGCGGCGTCGTTCCTGTCTTTAATCTTCCTACCCTGAACCCAAATTTTTTTAGCGCTTCTGAAAGCCCTATAGCGGCTTCTTCGCCTATCCTTCCCCCGGGAATATGATTCATGCCTATATATATCAGGCCGTTAAGAAATGTACCCGTTGTGATGATTACGGCAGGCGAATTCATCTTTTTGCCGCTTTTGGTGACAATCCCCCTGCATACTTTATTTTTGACCCATTCGCTTCCGTTCAGGGTCAACCCTGAGCAAGCCCCGGATTTTATAGAAGGGCGCGGCGAAGGGTCGATGATTATATCTACGACTTCGTCTTCCAATACTTTAAGGCGGGTTTCGTTCAGGATGCGGTTTCGCATATAGCGGTTATATACCGCCCTGTCAGCCTGTATCCTTGATGAGCGCGCTGCATAACCTTTGGAGGAATTGAGCATGCGGAATTGTATTGCGCTATGGTCGGCGGCCTTAGCCATCTCTCCGCCGAGGGCATCTATCTCTTTTACCAATTGCCCCTTACCAACACCGCCTATGGCGGGATTGCAGGACATGAACCCTATCTTATCAATATGCATAGTAATAAGCAGCGTCTTCAGTCCCATTCTCGCCGCCGCCAGTGCCGCTTCGCATCCGGCATGGCCGCCGCCTACCACTATTACCTGAAAATCACCCTTCGACGCACTTTGTTTGCTCAGGGTGATACTGAGCTTTGTCGAAGTATCATTTTTCATATAACAAGTTCTTACTGACCGTCTCTTTTATGTCTTTTCCACAAAGCATCTCCGCAATCGCCAGGGCAAACGCCGTCGCAGTGGCTGGCCCCCTGCTTGTTATAACATTACCGTCTATAACGACTTTTTCATCCTTAAAATGCGCCCGCTGTCCGAGCATCTTTTCGTCGCCGGGATAGCAGGTAGCGTTTTTGCCGTCAAGTATGCCCAGGGGTAGAAGCACTGTCGCCGGGCCAGCGCATATCGCGGCGATTACTTTTCCGTTTTTATACGCCTCTCTGAGAAGCGAGCTTACTTTCTCCGTTTTTGACAGATTTTCTGCTCCACGTCCGCCGCCGGGAACGACAACGGCGTCCGGTAATTCATTATACGAACCTATTTCTTTGTCAGCCTTGACACTTATATCGCGCGAGCCTTTTATCATAAGGCCGCCGACGCCGACTACCGTCACTTCCGCGCCTGAGCGCCTTAATATGTCTATGGGCGTAATCGCCTCTATCTCTTCAAAACCATCGGCAAGTAAAACCGCTGCTTTCTTTTTCATCGTAATCCCCCCTATTCTAACCAGGTTAGAATAATCTAATAACCTTGAAAGTTTTCAGTGATTATACGCTCCTCATCTATGAGTAATTCTTCGGTGAGTATCTTTTTCATTGCTTCCACCATCACCGGCGGACCGCAGATGTAAAATTTTCTTTCTTTATA
>CAYIQH010000034.1:0-9244 GCA_964365575.1 uncultured Planctomycetia bacterium
GAACGAAGTGCTGCATAAAAAATTACGTAAAAATCGTTAGTTTTTCAACAGTCTCTTTCTGGGACGTCCCTATAGCTCCTTTGACCTTATCCTCGGAAAGAGAGGATTGCCTTTATTTATTTTTGAACCTGCTTCAATACACGCTTTACCGTCTTTTATATCGTCCAGGCGGGGACTGCGAAGTTCGCCCTTAAAGGCAAGCTGCCTCCACATCTCGGAGGCAGTAGCGGGCATAAAAACTGATAAGGTTATAGTTATCACTCTGAGACTGTTAAGCAGATTACAAATCACGTTCCTCAATTCCTCGTACTTCTTTTCCTTAAATAAGGCCCAGGGCTTGGAATCCTCTATATATTTATTGGCGGTATTAACCAGTTCCCAGATACATGAGAGCGCGCCGCTGAAATTAAGCTGAGCCATATTATCTTTAAGAGAATTCGGCAGCCGCTCTATTATTTCCTTAATTTTAACTCCGCCCGGGTCCATACCGTCGGGTTTTGGTTTCTCGGGAATGATTCCGTCGTAATATTTCTCTACCATAGTAAGCGTCCTGTTCAGAAGGTTGCCTAAATCATTGGCGAGATCGGAGTCGTGGCGCAAAATAATGGCTTCCTCATCAAACGACCCGTCCATCCCGAACGGAATTTCCCTCAAAAGAAAATACCGCAGGGTGTCCTTGCCATAAGTTGATATTACGTAATTGGGGTCAACAATATTACCCTTGGACTTAGACATCTTTTCGCCCTTGAATGTCCACCAGCCATGCGCAAAGACAGTGCGGGGCATCTCCACGCCCAGTGCCTTCAGCATGATCGGCCAATATATGGCATGGTGCCTTATTATGTCTTTAGCCATTATGTGGAAGTCGGCCGGCCAAAGTGAATCAAATTTCTTTTCATTTTTCGGATATCCGGCGGCAGAGATATAATTTATGAGGGCGTCAAACCAGACATATGCAACGTAGTTCTTGTCAAAAGGGATTTCAATTCCCCAGTTTAGCCGCTCCTTGGGCCTTGAGATACACAAGTCTATAAGTTCGTTGTTTTCCAGAAGCGCTACAATCTCATTTCTGCGGGAGGTGGGTTTTATAAAATCAGGGTGGGTTTTTATATAATCTTTTAACCATCCGCCGTATTTGGATATTTCGAAGAAATAATCTTCTTCTTCTATCCTGCCTACGGGGCGCTTACAGTCAGGGCAAAGATTATTTTCTACCTGAAAATCAGTCCAGAAGGCCTCGCAGGGCGTGCACAAATAGCATTGATACTTCTTCTTATATATATCACCGTTTTTGCTCAGAGCCTCAAGGATGTATTTAACTGTTTCTTCATGTTCTTTATCAGTAGTCCGTATAAAAAAATCGTATTCTATATCAAGCATCTTCCATAATTTTTTGAAGTTTTCATGAATCTTATCTACAAACGCCTTCTCTTCGCCTTTTTTATATCCGGCCTTCTCACTGGCCTTTTCTATCTTCTCGCCGTGTTCATCGGTGCCGGTCAGGAAAAATACATCTTCCCCCATAAATCTATGAAACCGGGCGAGAGTATCTGTTGCAACCTGCGTATAAGCATGACCTATGTGCGGAGACGCATTTACGTAATAAATCGGCGTTGTTACGTAAAATTTTTTGTTCATTTCTCACCGACGCCCTTGCGCTCTTTAGGCGATATGCTGTCCCATAATACTTCAACCTGCCTGCCTTCCTCCGTCTCAACCGTTATGGCCCTTTTGATGGCATTTACATTTACGATCTTGCCTTTTATATCCTTAGTCTTTATCCTCTCGCCCTCGCGAGGCAGGTCCTTCATCAGTTCCTTGTAACACTTATGCTCGTAACTCAGGCAGCACATCAGCCTCCCGCAGAGCCCTGATATCTTCGTCGGATTCAGCGGAAGGTTCTGATCTTTCGCCATCTTGATCGTAACAGCATCAAAATCTTTCAGAAAAGATGCGCAGCATAAGGCCCTGCCGCAAGGCCCAAATCCTCCGAGAAAGCGGGCTTCGTCCCTGACGCCTATCTGTTTTAATTCTATGCGGGCCTTGAAAATAGCGGCCAGGTCCTTTATCAGCTCCCTGAAATCCACCCTTCCCTCAGCAGTAAAATAGAATACTATCCTTGATCTGTCAAAAGAATACTCGGCATCTATAAGCTTCATGGGAAGCTTGTGCTCTTTTATCTTCTGTTCGCAGGTACCTATTATTTCCTTTACTTTCTTCTTATTTTTTTCTATCTGAGCAATGTCCTGTGGCGTCGCCTCTCTCACGAGTTTACGGAGCGGCTCTTCTACAACTTCGGCGTCCAGTATAATCTCCGGCTCGGCGACAACCATGCCATAATCAATGCCTCTGTCCGCCTGAACGATGACACAGCTGTTGACCGGCGGCCGTAATCCTGATGTGGAAAAATATGAGACCTTCCCGGCCTCTCTTAATCTTACCTGTATTACTTCGTACATTATGACTCCTACATAAATAAGTTAGCTATAAGCTCTAAGCTTTAAGCTATATTTTGGTTTTTACTTACAGCTTATAGCTTAAGGCTTAAAGCTGCGTTAACAGGGCGCTGAGTGCCAGTTTGGGGTTGACATTATTCTTTATCGCTTCCCGGGCCTTCAATATATTCTCAAACCTCACAAGTAATTCACCCGGCCGCGCTGCCTTTTCCTCTCTTCTGATATCGTCGATTCTGTCAAAGTTCTTTACAAGGCTTGTGTCCTCGGTCACCTTATAAACAAGTATATCTCTGTACCAGCCGGCCAATATGGAAAGATCGGCAGCAATATCCTCCCTATCGCCTGAATTAAAATTTTCTATAAACTTATCATCTGTAAAATTTCTGAGTATGTTGTCTCTCTGCTCCGGAATAACGGCATCCGCTCCCGCAGGCCTGAATCTTATTATCTGGCAGCGTGATGCTACTGTGAGCGCGAGGTCGCTCGGCCTTTCCGTAATAAGTATGAGTACGGAATTTGCCGGCGGCTCCTCAAGAGTTTTCAGAAACGAATTTGCGGCAGCGGCATTCATAAGATGCGCGTCTTTTATTATGAACACTTTATACCGGCCTTCGTACGGCTTAAGGATTATCTCGCTTTCTATCTTTCTTATCTCGCCTATGACTATCTCCCCGCCCCTGCTGCTCGAAGCCACTGATTTGACGTCGGGATGAATATCTTTATCTGTCTTCATACATGAATTGCACACATCACACGGAAAATTTTCCGGCTCAACGCAATTCAGCGCCTTCGCGAAATTCTTTGCAAGGAGTAATCTGCCGCTGTTCCGCGGGCCGGCAAATATATAGGCGTGTGCTACTCTGCCATTCTTTATCGCGCTTCTCAGGCATCTGACAGCGGTTTCCTGCCCCCTTACATCATTAAATGACATTCAAAACCTCTTTTACGATGAGATCATGTGTCTTATCAATACTACTTTGCGTCTTTATCACTTTTATGCGTGACGGCTCTGCTTTTGCAAGAGCGAGATAACCATTTCTTACGGCCTTATGATATACAAGCGGCTTTCTCTCCATGCGGTCTCTTCCGGATGATTTGTGTTTATCGGCGGCGCGCCTTAAACCTTCTTTCGCATCTATGTCCAGAAGTATTGTAAGGCAAGGCATTATGCCCTGGCGCGCGTATTCATCTATAACCTTTATCTTACCAAGATCCTGCTTTCCGGCAAACCCCTGATATACAAAAGTCGCATCACTAAACCTGTCACATATCACAATTACTTTTTTGGATAACGCCGGCTTGATGTGTTTTTCTACCAGCGCGGCCCTCGCCGCCTCAAAAAGCAATGTCTCGCAGACAGGGTTGATTCCTTTATTGGCAGGGTCCAGCAATATATCTCTTATCTTCTCGCTAAGCGCCGTTCCGCCTGGTTCGCGCGTCAGAATACACTTGTGGCCTTGCTTAGTGAGATAATCAAAAAGGAGGCGCGCCTGCGTAGTTTTCCCGCCCCCTTCCGGCCCTTCAAATGTTATGAATATGCCTTTTCTTTTCATTGTATTAACGCTACAATATCTACCCTTTAATACCGCTAAGTTTAATACCTTCAACAAAAAATCGTTGATTGAAGACAAAGACAAGGATAACCGGAATAGTGACCAGGAGCGAGCCGGCCATGAGCATGGCCCAGTCAGGCTGCGTGTACTGATATACCTCCTGAAAATATGCCAGGCCTATCGGCAGCGTTTTCTTTTCCACTGATTCAGTCACGAGCAGGGGCCACATAAAATTATTCCACGACGCCATGAACGTAAAAGTAGTCAGTGTAGCGAGTATCGGCTTTGAGAGCGGCAGTATTATCTTCCAGAATATCCCGAAAAGGCTGCAGCCGTCTATTCTGGCCGCGTCTTCAAGGTCCCTCGGTATCCCCATGAAGAATTGCCGCAACATAAAAGTGCCATACGCGCTGAACATGGCGGGGATTATAAGCGCCTTATACGAATCTATCCACCTGAAATGCACCATCAGTATATATACGGGTACAAGCGTGACCGAGCCGGGTATCATCATCGTAGCTAAATACGAGAAGAATAACTTGTCCCTGCCGGGAAAAGTCAGCCGCGAAAAAGCATATGCCGCAAAAGCGCTCGTAAACACCTGCCCCAGGGTTACGGCAAGGGCGACGAGTATGCTGTTCAGATAGAATCTGGCGAAAGGGACCACGGTCCACACTTTAAGATAACTTGTCCATACGACGGGATCGGGTATCCACTTAGGAGGAAATATATATACAGCCTGCGTCTCTTTCAGCGAGGTTGAAATCATCCATAAAAACGGCAGCATCATAGTGACGCCGAACGCTACCAAAAAGGCGTAAGTCATAGACTTAATAGTAAGTTCGCGCCTCGCCTTCATCTCTTTAGACGCCAGAAGCTCTTTTGACATTGATTCCGTTTCTATCTTTTTCATTACCGCATCCTTCATTTAATAATGAACCAGTTTACCGCCGAACCGCCAATTGATAAGCGTGATTACAAATATGATGATAAATAAAAACCACGCTATACTCGCCGCGTACCCCACGTGGTGCCACTCATAAAGGTTATTGTATATGTAGTACTCAAGTGTTGTCGTCGCGCCATTCGGGCCGCCGCGCGTCATTATATACGCCTGCTCAAAGCCGCCCTGAAATCCCCAGATTATGCTCATTATAGTTATAAAAAAAGTCGTCGGGCTTATCATCGGCCAGGTAATCGCCCAGAATTTCTGCCATCCGTTTGCACCGTCTATCTCGGCTGCTTCATAATAATCTTTGGGAATATTCTGGAGCGCCGCAAGATAGAGGATGGTATTGTATCCGCCTATCGCCACCCATAAGCTCATTATCATAAGAGACGGCTTTGCCCACTTTATTGACGACAGCCATAAGGGGCCCTGCCAGTCCGCGCCCAGCATGCTTCCTATATTTATTATCATGCTGTTCAGGAACCCGAAATTCGGATTGTATATCCACTGCCACAAAAGACATATCGCCACACCGTTTGATATTGTCGGTAAAAAGTAGATGGTCCTGAACGCTGCTATGCCCTTTAATTTCTGGTTCATTATGATAGCGAGGATAAGCGACGAAAACATCTGAATGGGTATTACCATCATAAGGAATAGAGTATTGCCTGCAAACTTCCAGAACTTCGGGTCATTTGCCAGCCATGCACCGTCTTGAGCATGAAATCCCAGCAATTTTATAAAATTAGCAAAGCCGATAAAATTGGCCGATAAGACCCTGGGCCACGGCACAAGCTGCGCGTCCATAAAACTTAAAAAGAGAGATGCCAGAACCGGTAATGACGTAAAGATAAGAAAACCCAGAAAATTCGGCAGGAGAAAAAGATAAGCCGTCGCTGTCTCTATGTGCCTGGCTTTCACTTAAGCCTCCATTTCGGGCCGTGTTTTGTATCTTCCATAATCACGCCATGGTTTTCAAGTTCTTTTCTGATATCATCAGCTAACTTATAGTCTTTTTTCTTTCGCGCCTCTTCACGCGCGCTCATCTTCTTTTCTATCATATCCTTCATGCCGCCGGATATGTCCTTTTTAATAAAAGCGAGGCCTATGACTCCCGCCATCTCTTTTACTTCGGACGTCAGTTCTTTCAGAAACGCGGACCGCTGCCCTGGCGGAGCTGATCCGTCGGAATTTATTGCGGAATTACCTTTTGTCACAGCGTCAAAAAGTACCGCCAGTGCGCGTGCGGTATTAAAATCATCATCCATCGCTTTTTCAAATTCGGCACGCACAGTTTTCAAGATATCTTTATCGGCGCTTTCAATTACACCCGCTTTATTCTCAGCGATAAAATCTTCTGCGGCATCAAAGAATATATTTAATCTCTCAACTGCCGCTTTTCCTGCCTCTATGGCTTCATCCGTAAAATCGACAGGCATATGATAATGGCTGGATAGAAAAAATATCTTAAGTGTATCCGCATCTTTATACTTATTTAAAAAATCGGATATCGTAACAAAATTCCCGAGCGACTTCGCCATCTTCTGGCTGTTTATCGTGAGAAGGCCGTTATGCATCCAGTATCTCGCAAATTTTTTCCCAGCGCTCTCGGATTGCGCAATTTCATTTTCATGATGAGGGAATATAAGGTCTATGCCCCCGCCGTGAATATCAAACTCATCGCCGAGTATGTCAGAGCTCATTGTAGAACATTCAATATGCCACCCCGGCCTGCCATTGCCCCAGGGGCTTGGCCAAAATTGCTCGCCTTCTTTTGGCTTTTTCCATAAAGCGAAATCTAGCGGATCTCTCTTATTCTCCCCGGGTGCCACTCTTGCGCCGGATTCCATCTTTTCAAGGGACTGATTTGACAGCCTGCCGTAATCTTTGGCCTTTTTAATGTCAAAATACACGTCGCCGTCAGCAATATATGCGGCGCCGGTTTCTATAAGATGCCCTATAAATTCGACCATTTTGGCTATGTAGGCTGTGGCTTTCGGCTCAACATCCGGCCCAGAAATACCGAGCGACTTCATGGCCTGATGATACGAATCAAGGTATTTAGAAGATACCCTTCCGACCGCGCTGTTTAAGTCCTCGGCCGGAAACTCTTTTTTTGCCCTGTCAATAATCTTGTCATCCACATCCGTAACATTGCGGACGTATTTTACGCTGTAGCCTTTATATTTAAAATAATTGCGGACAACGTCAAAAACAAAAGCCCCTCTCGCATGGCCTATATGAGGCTCGTCGTACACGGTGGGGCCGCATACATACATCTTTACGCTGTTCGCTTTTATCGGCTTAAATTCTTCCTTTTTTCTTGAGAGCGAATTATATATATAAATGGGCATCTTATTTCTTTTCGTGCCAGTCCTTCATTTCCGACTCTATCTTATCTATTTCCTCCTGAAGCCGCTCCAGCGAATTTGCGAGAGGGTCAGGCAATGATGTGTAATCCAGATTTATACCCGGCACCTTTTGGCCTTCGCGCCTCGCAATCCTGCCCGGAACGCCTACAACGGTGGAATTGGGCGGCACATCTCTTAACACGACTGCATTAGCCCCTATGCTCACGTTGTCGCCGATGACGATATTTCCCAAAATCTTGGCACCCGTGCCTACTACTATATTATTCCCGAGTGTCGGATGACGCTTCCCTTTCTCCTTGCCCGTCCCGCCAAGCGTAACACCCTGAAAGAGCGTCACATTATCGCCTATTATCGTAGTCTCGCCTATCACAACGCCCATACCGTGGTCTATGAAGAGATTTTTTCCTATCGTAGCGCCCGGATGGATCTCTATACCGGTTATCAGCTTGCCTACCTGTGAAAGAAACCTGGGCAAAAAAGGCATTTTGACTCTACGCAAAGCGTGGGTTATCCTGTGCATTACTATGGCGTGAAATCCGGAGTATGTGAGCATTATTTCTATGGGACTGGTCGCGGCCGGATCTCTTTCAAGCGCTGATTCTATCTCCCTCTTGAAGAATACAGACGCCAATATCAAATACAGGATTACCAAAATAATGATTAACGCCAACAACTGTAATATCACATTAAGTAAAAGCATATCATCTTCCTTTTTCTATCAACGCGACTGCCTGCGCCGCAACCGCCTCACCCCTGCCGAGCGAACCTATCCCCTCGGTGGTCGTAGCTTTTATATTGACCTTATCATCTTCAATCTTTAATACTTCAGCGATGGATGAACGCATTTTATTCTTAAACGGCTCTATTTTAGGTTCTTCCAGGATGACCATTACATCCACATTATTAATACGCCATTCTTCTTTGGATAAAATAGAACATACTGCCTTTAAAAGTTCTTTGCTGGATATATCTTTATATCTATTGTCATGGTTCGGGAAATGCTGGCCTATATCGCCCTTGCCGGCGGCCCCTAAAAGCGCGTCACATACCGCATGAAGTACCACATCCGCGTCTGAGTGGCCTTCCAGCCCCTTTATCGCCGGGATTTCCACTCCGCCGAGAATAAGTTTTCTATCGTCAACCAGACGATGAAAATCGTAACCTATCCCTATTCTTATCATTTTCCGATCAATGCCTCTGCTATTTTTAGATCCTCAACGGTCGTAATTTTCATATTACGATAATCGCCTTTTACTATCTTTATCCTGGCTCCTGCAAGCTCTGCCAGAGCTGCATCATCGGTAAACCCATTTACACCTACGCGGTGTAACTGGGTTCCGGAGTCCATTTTCCTATATGCTTTTTCTATTATCCGTCGTTTAAATACCTGAGGCGTCTGCGCTTCCCATAAATAACGCCGGTCCGGCGTAGAAGTTACAAAAGACCCGTCCTCAGATAATTTTATTGTCGGCTTTACAGGAACGGCTGAAATGGCCGCGCCGTATTTCCGCGCCGCCGCGATAAGTTTTTTAATCAGCCCGTTATTTACAAGCGGCCTCACGCCGTCGTGTATCAGGACTAAAGATGCGCCGTCTTTGACGCAGCCGAAACCGTTCCTTACTGATTCGGACCTTATCTTTCCGCCGGCCACGACACGCATTACTTTATTTATCCGGTACTTCTTTGCAAGTCTTTCGGCTTTTTTGATCAAGGGCTTGTCAACTACCAGAATTATCTCGTCTATCAAAGGAGAATGCTGAAGTATCATTAATGCATACGACAATACAGGCTTTCTCAAGAGTCTGGCAAATGGTTTCTTTTCTTTAGATTTAAACCTTACGCCCTTGCCCGCCGCCACAACTATCGCCGTCGTTCTCATTTACCTTTATCGCTTCTTTTCATTTTCCTCGAGCT
>CAYIQH010000035.1:0-9097 GCA_964365575.1 uncultured Planctomycetia bacterium
CAGGAGGCTCGTGAAGATTATAGTAATAATAGTAATATGGATAGCCAGTGCTTTTTTAACGGCGCTGGTATTTTTCGTGAGCCTTTTTTTGCGTATTACGCTTTTTCCTTTCGATAGGCAGGGAAAGATTGTCCACGCCCAGTGTTTCTGGTGGTCAACTGGAATTTTAGCTTTAAACCCATACTGGGACCTTAAGGTGAGGGGCCTGGAGAATATTGATCCTCACCAAACGTATGTTATGGTGGCCAACCACGAGAGCTTGGCCGATATTGTTGTGATGTATCAAACCCGGATGCAGTTTAAGTGGGTGGCGAAGAGAAATCTGCTTAAGGTACCGTTTATCGGCGGCCTGCTCTGGGTGGGAAACCACATACTGCTTTCCCGGGGCGAGTTTGGGAGTATCAAAAAAGTGTACCGCGAAGCCGCCGCATGGTTAAGGGCCGGCATGTCCGTGTTATTTTTCCCCGAGGGCACGCGCAGCGATACGCACGAGATGAAGGCATTCCAGAACGGCGCTTTTAAGCTCGCGATTAAAGAGAAGAAGCCCATCCTTCCGATCAGGATAAGAGGCACAAGGAACGTTATCCCCAAGGGCAGCTGGATTTTTAATACGAAAGTGTTCTGTTTATTGACGGTCCTTCCGCCGATTGATACGGCCGGGTTTGAGATCGGTGATTTCGCTCGCTTAAGAGATATGACGCACGAAATGCTGACCGCCTCTGGGGCCGTTCCTGAAAAAAATTGACAATAATAAGTTCCTGTGGTTTAATATGAGATAGTATATTGATCAATATGGGGAGGTCGGTAAACCGGCCTGAGAGTTCCGCACCAAAAGGAGGAGAGCATGTTCAAAAAAGTAAGCGAAGCGCAAATAAGCCGCGCTATTGTTGGGGAATTTAGTAAGTGGTTTAATGACTACATTACATCGGACGTAATCATTATAGGCGGCGGGCCGAGCGGCTTAGTAGCTGCTATGGATTTAAGCAGGGCGGGGTTTAAGACATTGGTAGTGGAGTCCAATAATTATATAGGAGGTGGTTTCTGGATAGGCGGATATTTGATGAATACGCTGACGTTCAGGGCGCCGTCTGATGAGATTTTGGACGAGCTCAGGATACCTTATAAAGAAGTAGAAGACGGCCTCTTTATTTCCGACGGCCCAAATGCATGCTCGAAATTGATTTCCGCCGCCTGCGATGCCGGGGCAAGGATCCTCAACATGACAAAGTTTGATGACGTAGTACTGCGGAACGGAAGGGTGGAAGGCGCGGTTATAAATTGGACGCCTGTTTCGGCGCTTCCAAGGGCGATTACATGCGTCGATCCCATTTCCATAGAATCGAAGCTTGTAATAGACGCAACTGGCCACGATGCATGGGTATGCAAGAGCCTGGAGAAAAGGGATCTGCTGAAGCTTAAAACATTCGGGCCTATGGATATAAATTCTTCGGAAGATGCCGTCGTAGAAAAGACAGGCGAGATATATCCCGGACTCTTGGTCTGTGGAATGGCCACGGCTACAGCATATGGATTACCGCGTATGGGCCCAAGTTTTGGAGCGATGCTGTACTCCGGAAGAAAAGTGGCACTCGAGGCAAAAAATATTCTGTCGGAAGTAGCTCTTGCGCTGAAGTAGTATATAAAATTTTTCCAAAAAAATACTTGACAAAGTATGCTTTTGAATGTATACTCTACTATGTTGGTCGGGATAATAGAGTAAAGAGATAACTATGAAAATTACTTATAGAGGGGACTACGCTTTAAAAGCAGTTTTGGACTTAGCCCTGTATTATGGCAGTGAAGTGGTAACTATTCATGAAATGGCTAAACGCATAGATGCGCCCGTAAAGTTTCTGGAGCAGATACTTCTTGATTTAAAAAAAGGCGGCTTTGTTGAAAGCAGGCGCGGGAAAGTCGGAGGCTATTTATTGTCCAGACCCCCAACCAAGATAACTGTGGGGGAAGTTGTAAGGTTTGTTGATGGCCCGATAGAGCCGATTTCCTGCGTGAAACACGGGTACTCTGCTTGCGGGGATGTATATAAGTGTGTATTTAGGAATATATGGCAGGAGGTTTCCGTGGCGACTTCAAACATTGTAGATAATGTAACATTTGAAAAACTGGTATCGCGGGTCAATTCGGCTCAGGATGCATCTGTGTATTCGATTTAAGATAAGTAAGTAAAAACAGAAGGAGCGGAAATGAGCAAAATAGACAATAAATTAAAAGTAGAAACACTTGCATTGCACGGTGGGCAGGAGCCTGATCTGACTACAGGATCGCGCGCGGTCCCGATTTATCAGACAACATCGTATCAGTTTAAGAATACAGAGCATGCGGCAAATCTCTTCGGTTTGAAAGAATTCGGAAATATCTATACGCGCCTCATGAACCCGACTACTGATGTGTTTGAGAAGCGAGTAGCGCTGCTTGACGGCGGGGTTGGGGCGCTTGCTGCTGCAAGCGGGCAGTCGGCTATTACGATCGCTCTCCTTAATATAGCGCAAGCAGGCGATGAGATAATTTCTGCCGATAATCTCTATGGCGGGACATACAATTTATTCCACTATACGTTTGCGCGATTAGGGATCAAGGTAAAATTCGTGACATCAAATGATTTAAAGGCATTTCAGAACGCGATTACGCCGAAGACAAAAGCCATTTACGCAGAATCCATCGGCAACCCAAAACTTGATGTCGCCGACCTTGAGGGCCTATCGAAATTGGCTCACAAAAATGGCATACCGTTTATTCTGGACAACACTGTTTCTCCGTACCTCTTAAGGCCGATAGATTTCGGGGTGGATATAGTCGTTTATTCGGCAACAAAATTCATCGGCGGGCACGGAACAAGTCTGGGAGGCGTGATAGTTGATTCGGGAAAATTTGATTGGACAAACGGCAAGTTTCCACTTATTACTGAGCCTGAGCCGAGCTATCACGGAATTAAGTTTGTCGAGGCGCTCAAGCCGCTGGGTAATATCGCATATATCATTAAGGCGCGTGTTACACTGCTTCGCGACCTCGGCCCGGCGCTATCGCCTTTTAATTCGTTTCTGTTTCTGCAGGGGCTTGAGACACTGCATTTGAGGATGCCCAGGCATTCGGAGAACGCCCTGGCCGTGGCAAAGTACTTAAAGAAACATCCAAAAGTGCAATGGGTAAACTATCCGGGCCTCGACGATAGTCCGGAAAAGGAAAGAGTTAAAAAATATCTAGCCAAGGGCGCCGGTGCAATTCTTGGTTTCGGCATAAAGGGAGGCCTTGAGGCGGGTAAGAAGTTTATAGACTCCTTAGAGCTTATATCGCATCTTGCCAACGTAGGCGATGCGAAAAGCCTCGCGATACATCCCGCGACAACCACGCATCAGCAGCTTTCTTCGGAAGAGCAGCTGGCAACGGGCGTAACGCCTGATTTTATCCGCCTCTCTATAGGTATAGAGCATATCGACGATATTATAGCCGATATTGAACAAGCGTTGAATAAAGCATCTCACTAATAACACCCGGCGCTAATCGAATTGCGCCGGTGTTGTGTCTCTACACAAGGAGGTATTATGGGAAAGATATTTGACGATATTACTAAAACGGTAGGTAATACCCCTTTGGTAAGATTAAACCACATTACCGCGGGGCTCGAAGCGGAAATTGTGGTAAAGATAGAATCTTTTAATCCTCTTTCCAGCGTCAAAGACCGTATAGGTGTTGCTATGATTGAAGACGCGGAAAGGAAGGGGCTTTTAAAAAAAGGCACGGTAATTATTGAGCCGACAAGCGGTAATACCGGTATTTCCCTAGCCTTTGTGGCCGCGGCAAAAGGGTATAAGCTGATCTTAACCATGCCGGATACAATGAGCATTGAACGCAGGCAGCTTCTGAAAATTTTCGGGGCAGAGCTTATCCTGACGGACGGCACAAAGGGCATGAAGGGAGCTATTGAGAAAGCCGAGGAACTGCTTAAGATTACGCCTAATAGTTTTATGCCGCAGCAGTTTAATAATCCGGCTAATCCCGAGATCCACCGCAGGACTACGGCAGAAGAGCTATGGAAGGATACCGACGGGAAAATAGATATTCTTATAGCCGGGGTCGGAACAGGCGGGACAATTACCGGCGTGGCAGAAGTTATAAAGAAACGGAAAAAAAGTTTTAAAGCTATTGCGGTTGAGCCGGACGCCTCACCGGTATTATCGGGAGGAGCGCCGGGCCCTCATAAAATTCAGGGGATAGGAGCCGGGTTTGTCCCTCAGGTCCTCAATGCAGAAATTGTTGATGAAATTATCTGCGTCAAAAATGAAGATGCCGGAGAAATGGCGCGCCGGCTTGCGCAATCGGAAGGCATCCTTGCCGGCATTTCAAGCGGTGCCGCATTGTGGGCAGGATTGGAAGTGGCAAAGAGGAAAGAAAATAAAGGAAAACTTATAGTGGTGATTCTTCCTGATACGGGAGAAAGATATCTTACGACCTGGCTTTTCCAGGAGGTAAAAGTATGACGGACAAAAACGTACAGACTCAATATTTCACTTTTGACGGGCTTACGCTCGACACCGGCGAGAAATTCGGGCCCATTACCATTGCGTATGAGACGTACGGCATATTAGACGAAAAAAAATCCAATGCCGTTCTTATTCTTCATGCGCTTTCAGGGGACGCTCATGCAGCCGGAATTCGTGAGGGCGAGAACGACCTTGGCTGGTGGGATTCCATGATCGGGCCGAAAAAAGCCTTTGATACAGACAAATACTTTGTCATTTGTTCAAACGTTCTCGGAGGATGTAAGGGCTCTACCGGCCCTTCAAGCATTAACCCCGAAACGGGAAAGCCTTATGCGCTTAATTTCCCGCTTATTACTATAAATGATACGGTCAATTGCCAGGTGCGTCTGATAGATCATCTGGGGATTGATAAACTGCTGACAGTCGTAGGCGGCTCAATGGGCGGGATGCAGGCGTTATCATGGCTTGTAAATCATTCCAAAAGGATACTGAGCGCTATCCCTGTCGCAACAGCCGCTCGGCATTCTCCCCAGCAGATTGCTTTTGACGAGGTGGGGAGGCAGGCAATTATGGCCGATCCTAACTGGAGAGAGGGTAATTATTACGGCGGCGCTCCTCCGGACAAGGGCCTGGCAGTCGCAAGGATGATCGGGCATATAACGTATATGAGCGATACATCAATGTCCGAAAAGTTCGGAAGACAAAAGAAAGATAACGCGGAACCGTTTAAGTTTACGGCTGATTTTGAGGTAGAAGGATATCTGCGCTACAGGGGAGATAATTTTGTCAAGCGCTTCGATGCCAATTCATACCTATATATAACAAAGGCGATGGATAATTTTGATGCGTCGGAAGGTAAACTGCTTCAGGATGCACTGCACGGCATTAAGGCGAAGGTGCTGGTTATTGCGTTTAAGTCAGATTGGCTATATCCTGCGTATCAGTCAAAAGAAATAGCAAAGGCATGCAAGCTTTCATGGGTAGAGACTACCTACTGCGAGGTAGATTCCACCTATGGGCATGATGCGTTTCTTCTGGAAGTTAAGGAAGAGACTCATCTGATCAAACATTTCTTAAAAAAAGTTTTTCATGGATATGAGGTGACGGGTAATTATGAACTATGACAAAATACGGTCTGACCATAAGGCGATATTGGAATTGATCGACAGCCGTTCTTCAGTTTTAGATTTAGGATGCGGCACAGGCGAGCTTTTGTATATACTGATCAAGGAAAAAAATGTGCACGGCCAGGGCATAGAAATAGACGACCAGGCGATATACAAATGCGTTGCCAGAGGATTAAATGTCTTTCACGGCGATATTGACAGCGGCCTGGCCGAGTACAAGGATAAATCTTTTGATTATGTTGTGCTTAATCAAAGCCTTCAGCAGATATTACACGT
Source organism: uncultured Planctomycetia bacterium (assembly GCA_964365575.1). Lineage (GTDB taxonomy): Bacteria > Omnitrophota > Gorgyraeia > JAHIPI01 > JAHIPI01 > CAYIQH01. The sequence goes on from CAYIQH010000035.1 coordinate 5,900, forward strand.
AGAGACGGTGCTTGATGACGCTTTACGCGTCGGCAAAAAAGTTATTGCGGGAATCCCGAATTTTGCTTATTACAGCGCGCGCCTGCAGATGTTTTTTAAAGGCAAAACGCCGGTAACAGGTGCCTTGCCGTATCAGTGGTATGAGACTCCGAATCTTCATTTTTTGAGTATTTCCGATTTTATTGATTACTGTAAGCTGAAAAAGATTACGATAGAAAAGAGTGTCTATATAAACGGAAATAAATACCTTACGGCATTGCTGCCGAATTTATTCGCGCAGTTAGGCATATTTCTGATATCAAGAGAAGACAAAAACACAAACAAATAAGGGGAGGAGCAGAAATGAGTATTTTGGATACAAAAGAAGATCTGAAAGTTTTGGTAGAGACACTGAATTTTAAGGAAAAGGTCGAAAGGTCAAAAGAATTAATAAGGGAAGCTTATAAGAAATTCGGCGATTCTCTTGTTGTGGCAAACAGCCTTGGCAAAGATTCTATGGTGATCTGGGACCTGGCGAAACGGGTGAATCCTAAAATAAAAGGTTTTATCGTGACTACGCGCTTTAAACCTGCGGAAACGGTGAAATTCATGAAAGACCTCGTTAAGGAATATCCGGAGTTAAAAGTATATAAGAGCGACGTTAAGATCCCGGAGAAGCTGTATGAAACGGATCCCGACCGGTGCTGCGACGTTCTTAAAGTTGAGCCGGTCAAGCGGGCAATAGAAGAGATGCATGTAAAATGCTGGGTGACCGGGTTACGCTGTACGGAAGGCAGGACCCGCACGGATTACAAGGAAGTTGAAGAAAGGGATAAGGGTCTGATGAAGTTAAACCCAATTCTTATATGGAAAGAAAGGGAAGTCTGGCAGTATCTTGCGCTGTATCGGGTACCGGTTAACTCCTTATACGGAGAAGGATACAGGTCTTTAGGATGCCTGCCGTGCACGAAGATTACAAATGACGAAAACGAGCGCGCAGGCAGATGGATAGGCACAAGCAAGTGCGGCGGAGAGTGCGGTATCCATACACGGCCGTTAAAAAAACGCGGATGACCAAAAAAGTAAGCGGGGCGGAACTTGATTAAGTCTCTTATTTTAATCTTGTTGGTAATATTTTTTGCCATGAATATGGGCGCAAGCGGCATTGCTCCTTCTTTCGCTGCAGCTTTTGGCGGGAAGACTATAAAGAAGGAAAAGGCTTTGCTTCTGTTCACTGTTTTTGTGATTTTGGGCGCGTGGTTCCTGGGTCGTAATGTTAGCCTGACTTTAGGCAGAAATTTATTGCCCAAGGAAATTCTGGACCTTGATACGGTGCTTATTATTATTGCTTCCGCATCCTTGAGCCTTTTTTTGGCTAATATTTTAAAGATACCGCAGTCTACAAGTCAGGTTACGGTAGGTGCTATTACGGGGGCGGGAATTTATTTTGAAAGCCTTAATTTAAATACGCTTTTAATCAAAATAATTCCGATGTGGGTTATTCTGCCGCTTTTATCATATTTGCTCACGCTCCTGTTATACAGAAAGATCTATCCTCCGCGGCATGATAAGCTGCATATTTATGAAAGAATTTTCTACCATGAAAAAAAGTTAAAGCTAACCGCTATTTTGGTAAGTTGTTATGTCGCTTTTGCTATTGGTTCTAATAACGTTGCCAATGCCGTCGGGCCATTGTTCGGCGCAGGATTGATAGGGGTATTACCGGGATTAATCATTGTTTCTCCTATTTTCGGTATAGGCGCATATTTTTTGGGAAAAGGGCCGCTTGAAACAGCCGGCAAAGAGATAATCCCTTTAGGTATACTTTCCAGCGTGATAGTTTCGTTCGTAACGGCCACATTGCTATTGTTTGCTTCTTTCTTGGGGATACCGCAATCTTTAGTCCAGCTTAACATATGTTCAATATTTGCGATTAGTTCTTTAAAGAACGGCCATAGGGAAACGCTGGATTCGCATATCGTCAGAAAAACTTTTATTATCTGGGCGGTTACGCCCGTGCTTTCTGTATTTTTGTCGTACCTTATGCTGTTTGTGAAAAACAGGTTATTTTAAGTCGTATACACAGGGAGGGCGCATGCCTTTTCAGAATAAAATAGTTAATGATATTACAGAATTAATCGGAAACACGCCTTTAATCAGGCTTAACCGTATTGTAAAACCGGACAGCGCAGAAATTTTGGCGAAGGTGGAATACCTTAATCCCAGCGGAAGCGTGAAAGACAGGATAGCTCTTGCCATGATAGAAGATGCCGAAAAGCGCGGCATACTCAAGGCTGGATCGACAGTGATTGAGCCGACAAGCGGTAATACGGGAATAGGATTAGCCATGGTATGCGCTGTCAAAGGTTATAAATGCATAATTGTAATGCCTGAGACGATGAGCCTCGAGAGGATATTTATATTAAAAGCATACAATGCAGAAGTCATACTTACGCCGGGTAACCTGGGGATGAAAGGGGCGATAGAGAAGGCGGAAGAAATTCATAAAAAAATACCGCATTCTTTTATGCCGCAACAGTTCAGTAATTCAGCGAACCCGCAGGTGCATAAAGGTACAACCGCAAAAGAAATTTTGGCACAGACCGGAGGAGAACTTGATGCTTTTATTGCCGGCGTGGGTACGGGCGGTACTATAACAGGGGTGGGCGAGACACTAAAGGATCATAACCCGGCGATTAAAATCATCGCCGTTGAACCGGCGGGCAGCGCTGTTTTATCGGGCGGATCATACGGCCCACATAAAATTCAGGGCATAGGCGCGGGTTTTGTTCCGGATATCCTGAACAGGTCGGTTATCGATGAAATTATTACAGTAACCGATCGCGATGCCTATGCGACGGCAAAGTTACTGGCGAATAAAGAAGGCATATTCGGCGGCCCCTCTTCCGGCGCAGCTATTTTTGCTGCACTGAAGATCGCAGAAAGATTAGGGAGGGGCAAAAGAGTTGTAACGGTCTTTCCCGATACCGGTGAGAGATATTTTTCAATGACACAGTATTTTGAATTTTAAATAAGGGGTAAAAAAGATGAAAATAAAGATAAATGGCAAAGAACAGGTACTCGACGCGCGCTCTCTGTCCGTTGAGGAATTACTGAAAACCGTCAATGTGGAAAATCCGGAACTTGTATCTGTCCAGCTGAACGGAGAGTTTGTCGCCAAGGAGAAAAGAGGAGTTACAAACTTGAAAGACGGCGACG
>CAYIQH010000036.1:0-8943 GCA_964365575.1 uncultured Planctomycetia bacterium
TAAGAGGCAAAAAAGAAGGCGCGCGTCTGCGGTTTGAAATTAAGGATACAGGCTGTGGGATAAGAGAGGAAGATAAAAAAAAGATGTTCGTGCCGTTTTTTACCACGAAAACCGGCGGGACAGGACTGGGGCTTTTTATAGTAAAACAGTTAACAGAGATCAATAAGGGCGGCATTAAAATTGAAAGCAAATCAGGAAAAGGAACGTCGGTTATTTTATATTTTCCAATCGGGAGAGCCTGATGGCAAAAATATTGCTGGTTGATGACGAGGTAGATGTCTGCGATTTTATGTTTAGGTTTTTTGAAGAGAGAAATTTTGAGGTATCGAGTGCCGTCAGCGGGGACGAAGCACTACTTATCATAAAGCGCGACCGCCCTGATATTATTTTGTTGGATATACGGATGAAGGGCAAGAACGGTATGGAGACACTAAGGGAGATAAAAGAAATAGACAACGGTGCTAAGGTAGTAATGGTCACCTGTGTTAATGATGCGGAAGAAATGACAAGGGCAAAGGATCTGGGCGCTGTGGCGTATATGACCAAACCTCTGGTTCTCAGCGATTTAATGGAAGTGGTGCTCCGTAACATGGGCAGACGGCGTAATTTATTTAATTTCAGGAGAGAACATTAATAATGCACAATATAAGCCATGAATCTACAAATTGGAAGGATGTGGAGGACCTCTTCTTTAATAAGGTGCTTAAAAAAGAGGAACGCAATATTTCCCACAGAGCAGCGGTTTTACTCAGAGAAGATCTTTACCGCGACGGTGTAGAATTTCATAAAAGCCACAGGATGATATCCGATTATCAGGAAGCAATCTTCAATGCCTCCCGCAGTATGATACGTTTTAAAAAACCTCAGCGTCTGATAAAAATGATAGACAAAATAATAAACGAGAAGGTGGGAGTCACGCACTCGGCAGTATTGCTTTATGATGGTGATAAGCACTCTTATATTCTGGTTGATTCGAGGGGCGCTAAGGGCAAAAAGATCCCCATCGGGTATATCCGGCTGGACCCTAAAAGTCCGCTTATCAGCCTCTTCAGTGAAAGAAAAAATAAATTCATATCGGAAAGCGGTGCTGTGGATTTCAAAGAGTTAAAGTGGGTGCTGGAAAGCGGGCAGCTTATGACAAAGGATGCCTCTTTTCACAATAAACTGAGGTCAGTGCTCAAAGAGATGGAGCTGCTTGATGCCGAGTTATGCGTGCCGTGCTTTTTCAAGAGAGAATTACTCGGCGTATTGATTTTAGGTAAGAGGATATCCGGGAAAGATTTTTTACGGGAGGAGATGAATCTCTTTGCGACCCTGGCGAATGACGCGGCGATGGCAATAGCCAATGCCAGGCTTATAGACAGTTTACAGAAAAAAGTGGATGAGGTTGAACACCTGTACGAGAGAGAGCACACACTTTTCATAAATACTGCTATTGCGCTTGCTACTGCAGTAGACGCGCGCGATGCTTATACGCACGGCCATGCAGAGCGCGTTACAAGATACTGCCTTGCGATCGTAGAGGAGATGAATAGCCTGCCGGAAGCGCGGGCCAACGGCCGCTTTAAAGAAATGCTGCACATCACGGCCCTGTTGCACGACATAGGAAAAATAGGCATACCCGATTCCATCTTGAATAAAAAAGGTAAACTCAGCGCGGCCGAGAAAAAGATAGTGGAAAAGCATCCGGAGGTAGGGGCTTCAATACTTTCTCCTGTGCTTGAATTGAGCGATATATCAAAATTTGTCAGGTATCACCAGGAATGGTATAACGGTAACGGTTATCCGGATGGTTTGAAAAGAGACGAAATACCTATAATTGCCCGGATAGTAAGCGTGGCAGATACTTTTGACGCTATTACTTCCGACAGGCCGTACAGAAAGAAGAGAAGCAATGAGGCAGCGCTCAGGGAAATAAAGGAGCATGCCGGTATACAGTTTGACCCGCAGGTAGTAGATGCCTTTGTAAGCGCCTATAAGAAGGGAAAGATTAACGGCGTGTAAGCCGGCAGAAACTGATTGACCCATTCGACGCTGTTTCCCTCGACTCTGCTCGGGATGGGTCGAGGGATGGTGAGCTAAGTCGAACCACAGGGTCAACACTGAGTATGCCCTGAGGGCATAAGAATGTGTTGACAAAATTTTATCTTTGTGCTAGATTTTTGGTAACCCGGTAAATTTTTAAAAAGGTACGAGGGCAAAATGCTATTAAAGGGTAAAATAGCCGTTATAACAGGCGGCGCAAGAGGTATAGGCAAGGAGATGGCGCTTCTCTTCGCCCGCGAAGGCGCGCGTATTTGTATATGTGATATCAGCGACGAGTCTATTCAGACTGCCGTAAAAGATATAGAATCTGCCGGTACGGAAGCCTTGGGAGTTAAAGTAGATGTGACAAATTTCTCCCAGGTTGAGGAGATGGCCCAAAAAGCGCTTGACAAATTTTCAAAAATAGATATACTAATCAACAACGCAGGCATAACCCGCGACAATCTCTTACTCAGAATGAAGGAAGAAGATTGGGACGCTGTCTTAAACGTGAATTTAAAAGGCACGTTTAACTGCACAAAAGCAGTTTCAAGGATAATGATAAAGCAGCGCAGCGGTAAGATCATAAATATCGCGTCTATAATAGGAATAATAGGCAATGCCGGACAGGCTAATTATGCGGCATCAAAAGGCGGCATAATAAGTTTCACAAAGAGCATAGCAAAAGAGCTTGCCTCGCGCAATATAAACGTTAACGCTATAGCGCCGGGGTTCATAAAGACGGATATGACGGCAAAGCTTTCGCAGGAGCTTCAGGATGCGATGCTGAAGCTGATTCCTTTAGCAAGGTTGGGGGAGCCGTCCGATGTGGCAAAGTTGGCGCTCTTTTTAGCGAGCGACAACTCAAGTTATATAACCGGCCAGGCTATAAAGGTAGACGGCGGAATGGTAATGTAAGCGAGGCTATAACTTACGGAGTGCTCGCCCATCGTTATGCGACGGGCTCGCTACGACGTAAGTTATGCAGCCGAGCTTACCCCGCCCTTTTGATAGTAGGATAAGAGGCGGGGTTGAATTCGCACTTATAACTTATGTCGCAGTAAGCAAAAAAGCAGCTCCATAAGTTATGTGCTCATTTAAGGAGGTAAAAATGGCAGTTTCTGAAAAAGTAAAGTCAATTATCGCTGAGCAGTTGGGAGTAAAGAAGGATGAAGTAACCGATGAAGCAAAATTTATAGATGATTTGGGAGCCGATTCTCTTGATACCGTTGAACTCGTTATGGCTCTCGAAGAAGAATTTGGCATAGAGATCCCGGACGAAGACGCCGAAAAGATGGGAACTGTGGGCGAGGCGATAAAATATATAGAGCAGAAAGCCAGCAACTAACATCGTAATGCTACCCAGGTTAAACTTTCCTCAAATATAATGAAACATAGACGCGTTGCCATAACGGGTGTCGGAGTCGTATCTCCTATCGGGAAAACCAAAGAAGATTTTTGGAACTCCATAATAAACGGCAAGAGCGGAGCAGCCAAACTTGCCGCTTTTGACTCCACCCATTTTTCATCCCATATAGCTGCCGAAGTAAAAGACTTTGATCCGCTATCTTACGGTATCAATCCCAAGGAACTGAAAAGGATGGACAGGTTTGTGCAGTTTGCCGTCTGTGCGGCAAAAATGGCGGTCGCGGATGCCAGGCTCGATCTGGACAAGGAAGACAGGAATAGAATAGGTGTTTACGTCGGTTCCGGCATAGGCGGCCTTCATACTATTGAAGAGCAGGTTCTCGCATTTTTTCAACGAGGTCCAGAAAAAGGCCCGTCCAAGATGTCGCCGTTTTTGATTCCTATGCTCATAGTAAATATGGCATCAGGAATGACTTCTATTATCCTGGGGCTTAAGGGGCCTAATTCTGCCGTTGCTACTGCATGTGCTACAAGTAACCATGCTATAGGTGACGCGTTTCGTGTAATAGAAAGAGGCGATGCTGATGTGATGGTGGCGGGCGGCGCAGAAGGTGCAACCACGCGCATGGGCTTCGGCGGTTTTTGCGCGCTAAGGGCTTTATCTACAAGAAATGATGACCCTGAACATGCATCTCGTCCGTTTGATAAAGAGCGGGACGGTTTCGTAATGGGTGAGGGATCCGGGATAGTGGTACTGGAGGAGTTGGAACACGCAAAAAACAGAAAAGCTACTATTTATGCAGAGATAATAGGATACGGCTTGACAGGTGATGCCTATCACATGACGGCGCCTGATCCGGAAGGTGACGGTGCCGCCAGGTGTATGAAAGCAGCTATAGAAAGCGCAGGCCTATCTCCTGAAGATGTTGACTACATAAACGCGCACGGGACCTCAACTCAGCTTAATGATAAAATAGAGACGCTGGCCATAAAGAAGGTTTTTGGAAGACATGCTTATAAATTAGCAGTAAGTTCAACCAAATCGATGACAGGGCATCTGCTTGGAGCGGCCGGTGGGGTAGAATTGATAGCGACTGTTTTAGGTATAAAAGAGAGTATAATTCCGCCTACTATAAATTACGAGTTTCCGGACCCGGAATGCGACCTTGACTATGTTCCTAATAAAGCGCGAAAGAAGCCTATAAACGTGGCTATGTCAAATTCGCTAGGTTTTGGGGGCCATAATGCGGCTTTAGTGGTGCGGAAGTATTGAGTGTTAGTATTTAAAAAAGTTAGTTATCCTCCCTTGAATTTTCCCATTTAATATGGTATAATACTAGTAGGAGGGAAAATTTTTTTGTCTACTAATTGCGAAGTTATAAAAAGTTCTTACTTCACGGGTAACGATATGAAAAAGTTACTACTTATAATTTTTGTGTTTATGACTTTTTTGGCGCCATTGACTTACGCCGAAACAGCCAATCTTTTGCAAGATTCCGGCTTTGAGGATTCTATCTGGCCATTATCTTCTGCGCCTTGGGCAGATTGGTCCGGAGGGGAAGCGGGCGGGGTTAGTGGATTTTCCGCACCAAACGGAGTCAGGCATTTCGGAGACAAAGCAGCCGGCAAAATACTCTATGGAGCCGGTGTTCGTTGGGGAGGCTATGGCCAAAGCGTTACGATTACGGAAGGCGATGCACTTACTGCAAGCGGTTGGTTAATGAGCCCGTCTTCAGTTGAGAACCCCCCTCTCAGCAATGGCGCTAAGGCGTTTATAAAGATCGAGTTTTTTAATAACCTGAATGAGCAAATAGCCGCCTCTGAAAGCTCTCCCATAACGTCAGCGAGCTCTTGGGTAAAACGTGCTATTATTTATAGTGCACCGGCCGGCGCAGTCAAAGCGACATTCAGTTTTATCCTGACCGGCGAAGATGCTTCTGCGGGAACTGCTTATTTTGACGACGCATTCCTCGGAGTTATTAAAAGTGTTGTTGTCTCGCCCGTTAAGATCATATCGCCTCAAAATGGGGCAACGGTCAAGTCAAGAGTCATACCCGTAGTAGGGACAGTATCTAATCCTTCTCTTTCGTCAATTACCGTAAATGGCGTGACAGTGCCGTGTTGGGAGGGCAGGTGGGAGACCACCGTTAATCTGGCATCCGGCATTAACCAGTTGACAGCAACTGCCAACGGAATCAATAACGATACGGTAAGCGTCGAATATAATCCGGGCACCCCGACAACTTTGTTCGACGTAACTTATCCTGCCAACGGGGCAGTTTTTTATGAAACACCCGCTTTAGTGACAGCCATTCTTTCCGATCCGTCCGATTTGTACATAAATATTAACGGCAAAGAATATACGGCAAAAGACGGCATACTTATTGCGTACGTACCCGTTAAGGTCGGCGCTAATACCTTGGTTCTAAAATGCATAAGTAAGCCGGGGAGCGAAGAGACAAAATCTATAAATGTCACTTTCGATGCAAGTGGTACGGACATAAGCGGCCTTATCGCCAACAGTAGTTTCGAAAACAGCATATATCCTCAAAAGGATTGGATAAAATGGAACGGCAACGTCTCCTTTAGCCCTGCCGATGGCTCGGCATCCTACTTATCGGCGACGCACGCGCGCACAGGAGAACATTCATCCGGGCAGGTCCTGTACGGCCGGTATCCGAGGTGGGGAGGGATAAGCCAGGAATTTCCGGTTACTCCGGGTGATACGATAAACGCGTCAAGCTGGTTTGCCAGTTTTTCCGCCGATAACCCGCTCACGGGCGACGCGGAAACGTTTCTGGAAATAACTTATAACAGTAACCGCAGCAATCCCATTGAGTCCCATAAGAGCACAAAGGTAAAAGGGGTGACCGACGCGTGGGTTAAACTTTCAGTTTCTTCCGTGGCTCCTTACGGCGCCGCGACGGCTACTTTGAGTTTTGTCCAGGTGGATCTGGATAATAATGCCGGAGCGGTATATTTCGATGATGCACATGTTGATGTTGTACCGGGTACTCCGCCTACTCCGCCGAACCCTCCGTTTAATAAACCTCAGAGCACGGGTCCGGTTAAAATCGCGGGGAATAAGATATTAGTTGACGGGCAACAGTTCAAGATAAGAGGCGTGACATACCAGCCGGTACCCATAGGCTCCGATGTTTATCCGTTGAGCGTATACAATAACAGTGAGATATACAACAGGGATTTACCGCTTTTGCGTGCTATGGGCGCTAATACCGTACGCACTTACAGCAAAGAATCTTCAATGGGTTTTTTGAATGCCTGTTACAACGGCGGCGTGAATCCGATCTATGTCATTATGGGTTTCTACATCGACGGCAAAAGAGACTTAAGTGATCCTGCGGTAAGAGCGGACATAAAGAACGATTTTTTGAATTATGTGCATACGTATAAAGATAATCCTGCCGTCCTTATGTGGTCACCCGGCAATGAAGTTGAATTGGCATACGAGGGGAGTAAGCGCGATTATTATACACTTTTGAATGAACTGGCAGAAGTCGTATATAACGAGGAAAAGCCGGCATATCATCCGGTAACCGCGGTACTGGCAAATATATATCATATAGGCGACAAAGGCCTTCTCACTACGGATGATAACATGGATTATCTTGATGTTTGGGGTGCAAACGTATATGAAGGTATTACATTCGGCGACATGTTTGACGATTTTGCTCACCGTAGCAAAAAGCCTTTCTGGGTATCGGAATACGGCATAGACGCCTACCATACTGATTCTTGGGTATTTGACGGTACAAATTATTTAGTAACCGGCGGATATATTGATGAAGAAAATCAGTCGGAATGGGACGCTAATATGACAGTTGAGATTATGTCTTCAGATATTGCCTCGGGCGGGGTATTAATGGCGTATTCAGATGAATGGTGGAAGGCATCGGGCCCTTTGTCGCATGACACCGGAGGCGTGCCGCAAGACCGCCGATACACTCAAGATGTATTACCAGACATGTTTATGAACGAAGAATATTGGGGTATTATGTCGATATTGCCCAATCCGGGCTCAGTAGACTCTGTAACCCCGCGCCTCGTATACTATAAGCTAAAAGAAATATTTAATAATATGCCATTTTCGGCCGTAAACGCAGGCGAATCGATAAATGCCGCTATCGTAGATCCTGCGAGCAAAGATGTAATTTATGTGGGAAAAGGTACTTATGATGAAGGCACTATAGATGCAGACGGTAAAACGCTTATAAGCGTATCCGGCGCCGGGGAGACAATTATAAATGGCAGCCTTATTTTCAAAGAGGCCGGCGGTAAAATCAACGGATTTCAGATAGTTTATTCTGACGGAGGGTATGCGGATTTTGTAAGTGCAGAATATCCCGACGGCATAAAGATTAAAAACGACGCCGGCATTACCATAATAAATTCAAGCGCTGAAGTCAAGGACTGCATTATTAAACCCGACCTTGATAATATGGTGCCTAGCCCTATGCATTATGGCAAGGGCGTGCAGGTTTGGAATTTATATAATAAGGCCTATATCGCTCCGAATATAGAGAACAACCTTATGCGAGACGCTGATACCGCCATATTCATGTTTTCGCAGGCATTTGGCGGTGAAATCTGGGGAAATATCCAGAATAATACTCTGGATAACAATGTTTACGGCATTGTGGAAAGAATGCAAAAGGAAAACCCCGTAATAAAAAATAACATAATAACTAATTCAACTGATGCCATACATCTTTCTTATCAAGACGGCTTTCTTTTGGACGCCAGGCTTAGCAATATCATGAATAATGACTTCTACGGCAATACGCACAATGTTTGGTGCGATGAAACCGAGATGCAGGTCACGCCGTCCGGCGCAGGTAACATTTCTGGAGACCCGCTTTACAGTAATCCGCCCGCGGATTATTCCCCGCTTAATCCCGATTGTTCCGACAAGGGCTCTAGATTGTGGTAATCCCAAAATTGGTTGAAATCAGCCCGCTTATATGATACACTTACCCTGTATGAGATTATTATAGTATATAAAGTATCCAAAAGGTAATCATGGCATTTAAAAAAGAAGTGTTATTAGGCCAATTACTCGTAGATAAAAATATTATCAGCGTAGAGCAGCTTGACGAGGCGCTTAAGGAACAAAAGAAATTCGGAGGGTTCCTGGGCAACGTTCTTCTTAAGCTGGGCTATGTAACAGAAGATGAAATCTTTCCCGTCCTTGCAGGGCAATTAGGCGTAGAATACGTCAAGATCAAGAACATGCAGATAGATCCTGCGGTAATAGAAAAAGTTCCCGCGAAATTCGCCAGCCACTATAAGTTAATACCTATTGATTTTGAAGGCGGAATCCTGACCATAGCGGTTACCGACCCCTTAGATATACATACCATAGATGATGTCAAACTGCTTTTAGGATATGAAACAAAAGTAGTTTTGGCAAACGAACCGGATATAATCGACGCTATAAGAAAATATTACGGGGTAGGCGCCGATACTCTTGAAAGAATGATGACGGAAGCAGAGGTGAGAGAGGATTTTGCGGTTGAAGGACCCAAGACC
>CAYIQH010000037.1:0-8782 GCA_964365575.1 uncultured Planctomycetia bacterium
TTTCATTAATATCACCCCCTTCCTTATTAGAATTACTGTATGATAGAACTCTTTTTAAAGCCTTATACTACTATACAGCGCATGATACTTGCATGATCATACGACTATTGCACGTTATTATAAGGCAGAAAGAAAAAATCTGCACGGAAAAGTGTCGACGGGGGAACGTCAATGTGAATTCACTAATCTATTGATATGATTGAATCCTATCATTGTTACCTACATACGTCAACAGAAAAAAATCAAAAAAAGAGTGCGTGAAGAAGAAACTAACTATTTGCAATACTAACCAAATTGCTATTGACTTATATTACTTATTATGATATACTTCTAATGACAATGAAATAGTAGTGGTAGCCGAAAAGGCAAACCATCCGAAAGGGTGGGGCGCAAAACTCTAGAGCCTACGACCGAAGGGAGTCCCGAGCAAAGTCGAGGGAAGACCCCGAGGTTACGGTAGTCAGTTGCCGAAGCGAAAGGACCTATTCTCTAGGAGGCGCGAAAAAGAATAGGTTTTTTTTCGGCTACCTTCTCAATGAGACCGCAACTTATGGCGAAAGGCGACATAAGTTGCATGGTCGAATTGATCCTGAGCGAAGTCGAAGGATCACAATGGGAAGGGGATGATGACAGTGAAGCCGAAAATTGCATCTTTGATTGTTTTGATGGTGATCATGATGACAGTTTTAGCCGGAACCACGGCTTATGCGGACTCGGTAAGCCAGACAATCCATTTGACAATCACTGTTGTCGGAACCCTTTCGCTGAATATTGACGAGAATGTCCTGCCGGCTCTCGCCGGCAAGACAAACTCCGGGAAACCGGAGGCCGAGGCATTCTCGAATATGAGAAGCCACAATATAGTGGTAAGTAAATTAGTCCGCGATAATTCCAATTTATGGCTCTTTACAAAAACTGAATAAAAAAATAAGAGACGGTCTTCCTCAGGTTTCTCCCTTTACCTCCTTTTCCTGAAGCGGCTGTCTCTATTTTAATAAGCACATAATTTACGGCGTTCTGGCCATTCAGGACGCCGTAAATTATAAGTGCGAATTAATCCCGAGCGAAGCGAGGGATCTCTACCTTTTTATCAGCGAAAGTGCCTCTGCGCGCGTTTTTTGATTTTCTTTGAATATGCCTCTTACAGCACTTGTAACCGTCATTATCCCGGATTTTTTTACGCCGCGCATACTCATGCAAAGATGCTCTGCTTCGATGACAATCAAAACCCCTAACGGATTAAGTTTCTTCATTAAGATATCGGCTATTTCGGTGGTAAGTTTTTCCTGCACCTGCGGCCTCTTTGCCAAAATATCCACCACGCGCACTAACTTGCTGAGGCCCGTCACTCTGTTGCCTTTAGGTATATACGCTATATGCACCCTGCCCATAAAAGGTATGAGATGATGTTCGCAGACCGAATAAAGAGGAATATCTTTTAACAAAACTATTTCGTGGTGCTCTTTATCAAACAAGACCTCAAGTTCTTTTTCGGGGTCCATCTTGATGCCGGAAAATATTTCTTCGTACATCTCGGCCACTCTCTCTGGCGTACCTATGAGATCTTTTCTCTTTGTGTCCTCGCCTATGGCCTCAAGTATCATCTTTACCGCTTTTTCTATTTTTTTCTTGTCCATAACCACCTATTCGTTATTTACCTATGCAGAACCTGGAAAATATGGCATTTAAAATATCGTCTGTATATATTTCACCTGTTATTTCGCCGAGTGAATCCGCGCATCTTTTGATATCAGAGGCTACAAATTCCGGTGAAATATTATGCGTTATGGCCTCTTCTGCCTTGGAAAGCGCTTCAACAGCCGACTCTATCGCACCCTTATGGCGGATATTATTGACCATTACCTCATTTGACGAATTAACTTTTCCGCTCCAGACCTTATTATATATTCTCTCTTCTAATTTATCAATGCCGATCTTATCAATACAGGACACTTTAAGGATATCCCCGTTTTTCATAATTTTCCTGATTTCTTCCATGCGCGCTTTCGGCCTCAAGTCGCACTTATTAATGACTATAACAGTGCTTCTGTTATTCACTTTATTCAGAATTTCCATGTCTTCTTTCTTTAATTTTTCACTTCCGTCTAAAACGCATATTATAAGGTCAGCTCTTGACAAATATAAATGGCTTCTTTTTATACCTTCTTTCTCTACGATATTCCTCTCTTTTCTTATGCCTGCGGTATCAACAAGCCTGATCGGGATTCCTCTTATGCTAGCCGTCTCCTCAATGGGGTCTCTCGTAGTACCGGGGATATGCGTAACAATGGCTCTGTGTTTTTTTAAAAGCAGATTCAAAAGGCTGGATTTTCCAACATTTGGCCTTCCGCATATAACAGCTACTATACCTTCTTTGAGAATAGCGCCGTCGTGATAGGTATTTAGTAATTTCTCAAGATTCGATTTGCAACCTTTTACGTCTCTAAGCCAGCTGCCGGCCGTATCCGCATCTATATCTTCTTCGGGAAAATCTATTGAGCCTTCTATGTCGGCGCATATTTTGATAATCTTCTCCCGTACAATCCTGATTTCTCCGGACAGGTCCCCTTCCAGCTGATTAAGCGAGGCGCGCAATCCCGCATCTGTTTTGGATTTTATTATATCAAGGACGGATTCTGCCTGCGCTAAGTCAATCCTTCCATTTAAAAATGCCCTCCTGGTAAATTCACCAGGCGACGCCGGCCTTGCGCTGTTTCTGACCAAGATCTCGAATACTTTTCGGACAGCGACTATTCCGCCGTGGCAGTTTATTTCAACCACATCCTCTTTTGTGTATGTCTTCGGTGCTTTCATTACAGTCAGCAGTACTTCGTCGATAATTTCTTTACCGTGTTTTGCGTTTTTCGCTTTGCGCTTTTCACTTCTTATAACATACCCGTAATGAATCGTATGGCTCTTAAATTTTGACGGCTTCTTCTTGTCGCGCGAAATGAATATCCTGTCCGCGATTTTAACGGCGGCGCGGCCGCTCATGCGGACTATCCCTATCCCGCCTTCCCCTACCGGCGTTGACACCGCCACTATTGTATCTTCGTTTAAGTTTTTAACATTTCTCATTTTACTAACGCTTCCATGGCCTCTCCGACAACATACAGAGATCCGGTCACCAGGATTGCATCGTTCTTATCCGCCATTGCCAGTGCTTTATCAAGCGCCTCGCGCACCGAGCCGGTAGTAACGACATCTATATTCTTATAATGAAGCATTCTTTCTCTTAAGAATTCCGGCGAAGCGGCCCTGTCAGATCCGGACTTTGTAGTTATAACATAATCGGCAATACTGCTCAGTTCCCTGCATATATTTTCCACATCTTTATCACTCATTATACCCAGAATCAACAAAAGTTTTCCGTACTTTAAGTTATCCTTAACTGTTTTTTTAAGTATAAAAGCACTTTGGCCATTTTGCGCGCCGTCCACAATAATAAAAGGCTTTTTACGCAGAATTTCAAATCTACCCGGCCATCTGGCATTTAGCAATCCGGCCGATACGGCACTTTTGTCTACAAATATCCCATAATGACGAAGCCCTTCTATTGCCAAAACCGCTGTGGCGGCATTTCCTATCTGGAAATCGCCTAATAGTTTAACCTCAAGATGGGGATATTCGCCGCACTTCGTGATCAAACTAAAGGTCTGCCTATCTAAGTCAGAATGGATCTTTTTACAGAATGAATCTTTTCCCGCTAAATAAAATTTCGCATTCTTCTCAGAAGCAACCCGTTTTATCACGGCGAGGGCATCAGGAACCTGGGAAGAACTTACGACAACAGAATTATTCTTTATTATACCGCATTTTTCAGACGCAATATCCTCAATCACAGTCCCGAGGTGCTTAATATGATCGTAGCTTACGGGCGTTATCACAGAAACAAGTGGATTGACCACATTGGTGGAATCTAATCTGCCTCCCATGCCGGTTTCAAGTACTATAAAATCTACGCTATTTTCCTTAAAATATAAAAAGGCTATCATGGTGCAGGTCTCAAAATATGTCGGCCTCTCCTCTTCTTTTTCCATAGTTTCTATGCGGGGTATCATCTTTTCCATAAGCCGCGCCACATCTTCTTCAGAAATCGGCACGCCGTTTATTCTTATTCTTTCCCGGAATGAAACAAGGTGAGGAGACGTATACAAGCCGACTCTATAGCCGGCTTCCATTAAAATAGAGTTTACGAAAGATGATACGGAGCCCTTACCTTTTGTGCCGGCAACATGGATTGCCTTGATATTTTTATGAGGATCGCCGAGCCGGGCGGAAAAAGACATCATTCGTTCCAGTTTCAGCGATTTCTTATAATCAAAATTACTTGTTTTCTCGTAATCAACGAGAGAGTCGAGGTATTTGAGGGTGTCTTGGTAAGTCATTTGTTAGCGTCTAGTGTTTCCCGCCAGAGGCGGGTCCGCCTCAGGCGGAAAAATGCCTGATGCCTGTAAAGACCATGCTAACGCTGCACTTATTCGCAGCGTCTATTACTTCCTGGTCGGCTATTGAACCCCCGGGTTGTATGATAGCGCTTACGCCCGAGTTGGCGGCGGCTTCTATGGAATCTGGTTTCGGGAAGAACGCGTCGCTGGCAAGGACAGAACCTTTTGCCCTGTCTCCGGCCTTTCTTATCGCTATTATTACCGAATCTACTCTTGACGCCTGTCCTGCGCCGATACCGACGGTCTTCTTTTCGCGGCAAAGTACTACTGCGTTTGATTTTACGTGCTTTACTACCTTCCATGCAAAGAGAAGCGAATCTAATTCGGCATCAGTAGGACGTTTTTTTGTTACCGCCTTTATATCTTTTCTATCAACGTATTCTATATCGCATTCCTGAAAAAGCGCGCCTCCCCTGATTTTTCTGAAATCCAGTTCGCATTGGGAGCGCAGCCCCTTAATGTCTCCTGTCTCCATAAGACGCAGATTCTTCTTCTTCGTCAGAATTTCAAGTGCTTTCTTATAGTAGCCCGGAGCGATTATACACTCTGTAAAACCGGCATCGGCTATAGCTTGAGCAGTCTTTTCATCAACAGCGCCACTCAGCCCTATTATGCCTCCGAAGGCGCTTAATCTGTCACATTCCAAGGCATCCAAAAAGGCATCAGTCAAACTTTTTCCCAGGGCCACACCGCAAGGCGCGGCATGTTTTATTATACATGCGGCAGGTTCATCAAACTCGGCAACAAGGCTTAACGCCGCGTCAAGATCTATAAGATTGTTAAAAGAAAGTTCTTTTCCGTGAACCTGTTTTGCGTCGGCCAAAGAGAAGCCGCTTGTGGTTATATCTTTATAGAAGGCCCCTCTTTGATGCGGATTTTCACCATATCGCAGGTCCTGTACTTTTTCAAATTCCAGCCGCATATTTTTCGGAAAGAGGCTCTTGCCGCCGGCAGCCTTGTTTTTCCTGATACCATTTAAGTACTCTGATATCAAGAAGTCGTACTCGGATGTCCTTCTAAAAGTGGCGGCTGCAAGCCTGAAAAGTGTTTCTTCGCTTAATGCGCCCTTATTTTCATTAAGTTCATCTATGATATCATTATAATCGGACGGATCAGATAAAACAGCGACGCTTTTGAAATTCTTGGAAGCGCTTCTCAGCATTGAAGGTCCGCCGATATCTATATTTTCTATTGCCTCTTTAAGCCCAACGTCTTTTTTTGCTATCGTTTTCTCAAAAGGATATAAATTCACGACGATCATGTCTATCATTTGAATATTATGTTTTTTAGCCTGCTCCATGTGTTCTTCGTTATCGCGCAAAGCCAGCAGCCCGCCGTGTATCTTAGGATGAAGTGTCTTGACCCTGCCGTCCATTATCTCGGGGAAACCGGTATAATCGGAAACTTCCGTCACTTTCACATCGAGCGAGCGTATGAATTTCGCGGTCCCGCCGGTGGAAAGTATCTCTATACCCGATTTGTCAAGGGCCTTCACCAGCTTCTCCAGGTTAGCTTTATCGGAAACACTTATAAGTGCTCTTTTTATCCTCATAATAATTTCATCAGATAAGGCATAATGCTCGGGCCTATCATTTTGCCGAGTGAACCTTTTTTGGATTCGCTCTCTCCGAATGTTTTCAAGCCGTCAGAGGAAACGCTTCCGCCGCTCACCAGTAACGGCACAGGATCATCGGAATGCGCTTTTATGGAACACGGCGTAGAATGATCTGCCGTAATGGCTATTATCGTATTGGCCATATCAAGTTTAGGTATGATCTCGCCGAAGAAATACTTATCTATCAGTTCTACGGAGTCCTTCTTTTTCATAAAATCTCCGTCATGTGCCGGTTCATCCGGGCCCTTTATATGTATATAAAGGCAATCAAAGTCTTTCATGGCCTCTAAAACTTTCTTAGAGCGCACCACATAATCTTTTTTAAGATCACCCGAAGGGAGCGGGATATCTATGATCTCCATGCCGGTTAAAAGCGCGATGCCTCTTTCTACGGGCATTTCCACGAAACATCCGAAATGCTTTTTGTATTTTTCGCTTATATTCGGGAACTTAGGCAATCTGTTGCCGGCGTCGCGCGTAAGCACAAGATTGCCGATCATCTTTCCTTCTTCGGCCCTCTTCTTATTGACGGGTGAATCGTTCAGCACAGCCGTGCTTTTTTCCAGAAACTCATTCGTCAATGCCGCCGCCATCTCGGCTTCCTTTGAATTTTTACATTCAGGCGTCGGTTCGCATTTCAGAACTATATTTTCAAATTTGGCCTTAGCCACGCCAAAGACGCCTTCTTTATCGTAAGCGGGGTCTGTGTTTGTTACTTCAGCAGACAATTTTCCGCCTTTTCTCCTTATGACGAGAACGCCCCGATGGCCTATTGTATTTTTGAAATCAAAAGAGGCGGGTGCGGAAGTCAGTTTCACGCCGCTATTAACTTCCTTTGCCAATGCCGTGGCTTCTTCTGTGGTAAGATTCCTGCCGACTCTCCTGTCAACGATTCTGTTACTCTTAGGATCTTTTGTCGCAAAATTGACCCTATAGGCAAGGTCACCGTCATTAACTTCCAGCCCTTCGGCATAAGATTCAAGCGGCCCTCTTCCGGTATAATATTTATGCGCGTCGTAGCCTAATATGCTTATAACTCCTATATCAGATTCCGGAGCTATGCCTTCACCGACGGTATAGACAAATCCCTGCTTCCCTTTCGCCGCAAGATTATCCATATTCGGCTTATTGGCAGCTTCCAAAGGCGTTTTATTACCCAGTTCTTTTAACGGTAAATCGCCCACGCCGTCCAGAATAACATATAATAACTTCTTCACTTTACTCTCCTCCGTTAACACTTCGAATAACCGCATGCCCCGCAGATCTGGCAGCCTTCAGCGTGCCTTAATGCTCCGCCGCACTCGGGACACACACCTACGACACTGCCGATCCTGTCTTTCGTCTTGGTTACAGTAGAGTTGTCATTTTCGAAAGAGCTTCCGCCGATCGAAAAATCTATTGGCTCCTGCTCCTCTTCTAGAGGTTTTTCTTTGAGTATATTTTTTTCCAGTTCCTTATGCTCTAACATACGCCTCTCAATTACGCGCGCTATCGCATCGCTGCAGGAAAATATCCTTCCGCCGCCCTTTTCCCAGCTGGGCGAAGGGCATCTTATACCTCTTAACTGGTCTACTATAGAATTTACATTGACTCCGCTGCGAAGAGCCAGCGAAACCAGCCTGCCCATAGCCTCCAGCTGGCTCATAGCGCATCCGCCGGCTTTGCCCATCTGCATGAATACCTCAAAAGGATTACTAAGAGAGTCATTATTAATCGTAACGTAAAGATTGCCGCAGCCGGTGCTTATTTTGGTGGTGGTCCCGTAAGTTACCGTGCCGCGGGGTTTCGGTTTCAAATTCGTGCTTGCAGCTTTTTCCTCCGCTACTCCCTTGTCTTTATTGACTTTTCCTATATTAAGAACCTGCTCGTCTCTGCTCCTATCTCTGTAAATAGTCAGGCCCTTACAGCCGCTTTGATAGGCAAGCATATAAGCCTTCCTGACATCGTCAAGAGTCGCAATATTTGGAAAATTTATTGTCTTTGATACGGCATTATGGGTATATTTCTGGAATACGCTCTGCATCTTTATATGGTATTCGGGCGATATCTCCAGCGCCGTCCGGAATATTCTCTTGACATCATCCGGTATCTCCTCGATCTTCTGGATACTTCCTTCGGATGCAATCTTCTTCATAAGTTCAGGAGAATAAAATCCTCTTTCCTCCGCTACTTCCAGAAATAACTGATGCACTTCCACCAGTTCATTATTATCCATTACATTCCTTATATAAGAGATCGCGAAGATCGGCTCTATGCCGCTCGAGCAATTTGCAATTATGCTTAAAGTACCTGCCGGGGCTATAGTCGTGATCGTAGCATTCCTGAGACGATGGCGGCCGCGTTCGCAATATATGCTCTTTTCAAAATTCGGGAACACTCCTCTTTTTTCGGCAAGCTCTTCCGAAGCCCTCATACCGTTTTCCATAATAAACCTCATCACTTCTTCGCCCTTACTCAGCGCCTCGTCCGAATCATAAGGTATGCCAAGTTTTATCAGCATATCCGCAAATCCCATTACGCCTAAGCCTATCTTTCTGTTTTCGCATGTCTTCTCGCGGATTATGGCAAGCGGGAATTTGTTCATGTCTATGACGTTGTCAAGGAAATGAACGGCGATCTTTATCGTCCTGGCCATTTTTTCCCAGTCGACCTCTCGACGCGCATCGCTTGCTCGAGGTTGATACTGAGCAGCCGGCGAAGTATCAACATTGCCGCTTTT
>CAYIQH010000038.1:0-2727 GCA_964365575.1 uncultured Planctomycetia bacterium
ACGGGCAGGGCATAATCATGGTGCGCGACGAGAAAAGCGGCAAGTGGACAAGCCCCGCTATATTTAATCTGTTTGGCGGCAGTATAGGCTGGCAGATAGGCGGGCAGGCGACGGATTTTGTATTGCTTATTATGAACAGAAGAAGCATAGACGGTATTCTGCAAGGGAAATTCAAGCTCGGGGCGGATGCATCCGTCGCGGCGGGGCCGGTAGGAAGGGCAGCGGAGGCATCAACGGATGTGCAGCTTAAAGGCGGTATCTTATCTTATTCAAGAAGCCGCGGCCTGTTTGCGGGTGCGAAGCTGGAAGGCGCGGTCATCATAGAAAATTGGGACGGCAATAAGGAGCTTTACGGCAAAAGCCTGTCGGCGCGTGAAATAATGCTTGAAAACAAAGCGAAGATGCCCGAGTCAGCAGACGGAGTACTTAAGGTGCTGAATAAATATCCGTATAAAAGATAATTAAGGAAAAAGTGGATCTAAAAAAGCACCTCAACCCTTCACAATATGAAGCTGTTACCCAGGCGGAGGGCCCTCTCCTCGTCATAGCCGGGGCTGGTTCCGGCAAGACGCGTGTCATAGAATACCGTGTTCTTCATCTGGTCCATAGCGGTGCAGAGCCGGCCTCAATCCTTCTGCTCACTTTCACAAGAAAAGCCGCAAAAGAGATGATCTCGCGCGTCGAAAGGCATGAGGCGCGGTGCAAACATATTGAAGGCGGGACATTTCATTCATTTGCCTATAAGGCCCTGAGACAGTACGCGAAGTCCCTCGGCTTTACCCATTCATTTTCTATTTTGGATGAGAGCGAAGCGGAGGAGGCGATAAATAGATGTGCGGCAAAGCTAGGGTTTGTAGACAGAGAAAAACGCTTTCCGAGGAAAGATACTCTGAAGAATATAATAAGCGTATCTGTTAACAAGCATGCGCATATAGAAGATGTTATTAAAAGGGAATACCCGCATTTTCTGGAATATGCGGAAGATATAGAGAAATTACGAAAGGAATATGCCGAATATAAAATAAACAAAAATTACATGGATTACGACGACCTTCTTGTTTATCTCAAATTATTGCTGGAGAATCCCGAGATGCGGGACCGCATATCAGGGAAGTATAAATACATCATGGTCGATGAATACCAGGATACGAACGCATTGCAGGGCGCGATAACATACTTACTTGGTAAAAGCCATAACAATGTAATGGTCGTAGGTGATGATGCCCAGGGCATATACGGATTCCGCGGAGCAACACACGAAAACATCATGAGTTTTCCGAAGATGTTCCCCGGCTGCAGGATAATAAAATTAGAGGAAAATTACCGCAGCACCCAGACAATACTGGATGTAGCGAATACCGTCCTTGAGAATATGAGGAATAAATATTCAAAATGCCTGGAGTCTATGCGGAAAGATATTGGAGAGAAACCCAAGATTTTATTCTTTAAAGACGCCTATGAAGAGGCCGAGTGGATAGCGGTAAAAATAAAAGAATTTAACGACGAAGGCACGCTACTTGCGGACCAGGGCGTGCTCTTTCGTTCGGCTTATATATCAATACCGCTTCAGGCGGAACTCAGCAAGAGGAATATACCGTATCAGGTAGTCGGCGGGTTAAGATTCTATGAGACAGCGCATGTAAAAGACGTTATGGCGCATCTTAAAATCATCTCAAATCCTAAAGATGAAATTGCGTGGACGAGGGTGTTCACGCTTATCAGGGGTATAGGCGCTGTAACTTCTGAAAAGATATTGAAGGATACGACAAATTATTCTTCAGTGAAAGATATAGTTGAAAAATCGCTGCGCGGCCATACCGCGGGACATAAATACTCCGCGGGAATAATCAGGCTTAACAAGGCGTTGAAAGGCGCCAGCGATGACAGGTTGACGATAAGCGACAAATATGAGATATTTCTGGAATATTACGGCCCGATACTGAAGGAAAAATTTGATGACTGGCACCTCAGGTCCAATGACCTGGAGACATTAAAGCAGGTAATAACCAAATATGATTCGCTTGAGGAATTATTGGCGGATTTCGCCATTGAGGCTCCGGAAAAAGGCGTATGGCGCGTGGATCCGTCCAAAGCCCCGGACGAAAGGCCTATCGTACTTTCTACTATACATTCGGCCAAAGGGTTGGAATGGAATACCGTCTTTCTGATGGGCGTAGCCGACGGTATATTGCCTGTGAGTTTCGCGCTTGATAATGAAGAGGAAATAGAAGAAGAACGCCGCCTTTTTTACGTCGGGATTACGCGCGCCAAAGACAGGCTGTATCTGTCCATGCATCACGAAGGAACCCGCGGCGGGCTGCACAGGTTTAATAAGATCTCGCAATTTGTGGATGCGCCTAACGTCATGGCAATGCTGGATGCCGGCAATCTAACTGATTCAGAAGAAGATGATATTGACCTTGATGCCGAAGATTTCATAGGCCAAAGAGGATTCTACGACAAAAAGGCATTGCTTAAAAAGATAATCGAATTTTACGAAGAATAACTAAAGGGGGCGCAGTGAGGAATCTGACTTTATTTTTAATTTTGATATTTTTGGCGGCAAACGCGTATGCTGCACAAAAGCGCATATATGAAAGATTTGAACACCACGAGGAGATAAAAGTATTCCTCAAAAATGTCTCTAATAAGGCTTCCGATCCTATAGTAAGCACTGACGTTTTCAGCTACGGATTCAAAACCGCTTTAAAAGCCCGCGAAGCGATA
>CAYIQH010000038.1:2737-8493 GCA_964365575.1 uncultured Planctomycetia bacterium
TAAAATTTGTTCCGGTATAGAACGAGACTGAGGCATATGTTATTATAACAGCTGTGATAAAGGATTTTAATTTTGTAAAAGAGGCGATGCCAATGCCTGCCAATAGCGTAGGGTTCATCGCCGACATAGCTATACCTAAAAGCTCTGCCAAATTAACGGTTGACTATCAACTGATTGGCGCAAAATCCGGCGAGGTATTGGGCAATTATAATAATTTCGCCACTGATTACAGGGCGCCGAGGAAAGATACAACCGAAGAGACAGCGTATAAATACGCGGCCGAAGATAATGCGGATAAATTTATCGTGAAAGCATTTTATGCTCCGCGGCATAAATAATTTTATAATGAAACACCGATAAGTGTATTATTCTCGTAATTGTTTCTCGGCGTCGATTATGCCCCTGTTGACGAGATAAATAGTATTTTTTATCTTCTCTTTTAAACTCATTGACACAGGAGTTTCAAGTATCTCGTTCAGTATCTGGACACTCATCCTGAAATATCGTATTATTTCGCCCTCGTCAGCCTCCGTATAGCGCATTATTTTATCAAAATTCTCTTTTCTCATCCATGCCTCAAGACATGGTGCGAGATGAAAAAAATACCTCTTGCTTAGCGGCATGATAAAGGCCTTCTTTTCCATTTTTTGTATGTGATTTACTATATTCTCTGTGATTTCGGAAAGTTGTTTCGCACTTTTCGGCATAGATAACGGCTTAATATCTCCTTTTCGCGGCTCAAATACGAGCGCCAGCGCTAGGACGCCGAGTTCGTGTTCCGAAAGATGCTCCAGGACACCTTTTTCGTATAGTTCCGACAGAGAAAGCTCATAGCCATATATCTTACTGGCAAAAGCCCCTTTTTCAGTGAGACCCCCAGCTTTTATATAACCCAAATCCTTCAGCAGTTTTACCTTGGATGCCATCAGTTCTATCGCTTTTTTCTGTGACTGTTTCTTTTCCTGAAAATAATGGAAAGAGAGGGGGTAGATATCGTATAATTTCTCGCCGTATTTTTCGTAAAGGTTTAGTATGGTGGCATAAGATGCGTTAAACCGGCTTCGCACCTTTTCAGGCTGGCCGTATATGATTTTCTCCAGTTCCGGAAAAGAAGTATAATGCGGATTTACGCGGCTATAAACGAAGCCTTCCTTATCTATGCCGCGTCTTCCAGCCCTTCCGGCCATCTGATAGAAATCGCGCGTCTTAAGGGTGCCGAAATAACGGCCGTAGAATTTTCGGAGCTCGTCGAAGACAACGGTACGGGCAGGCATGTTTATACCCAGCGCGAAAGTCTCAGTAGTAAAGATTACTTTTATAAGCCTGCTCGTAAACAGTCTCTCTACAACCTCTTTTAAGGTAGGCAGCATACCGGCGTGGTGATAGGCGATGCCTCGTTCTATAAGCGGCTCAAGAAGTGTCGCGCTTTTCTCATTTGTGAGGTCAAATCTGGCGCGCAGTTCGCGGTAGAGAGTTCTTATTCTGTCCCGCTCGTCGCCATTCAAAAAATCAAATCCCGAGATTTCATGAGCAAGATACTCGCAGCGTTTTCTGCCGAAAGAGAAGTAGATGCATGGTAATTTGCCGCTGTCAAAGAGATGCCTGATAAGTACGGTCGGCTTATTGGGTTTCAGGACTAGATGGTGCGCGAAACGGCTGCCGTGATATGCTCTGCGGTCATAGGAAGCGCCGCCTTTATATCCCAGGTGTTTGACTTTGCCCAGGCTGTCCAGGATATCCCCCTGGCATTGATAGAAGAAATGGAGCGGTACGGGCCGCTTATCTTCTTTGACTATTTTAAACGGTTTCTTGTGAACGGACTGTATCCACTCGGCGAGTTCGTCAATATTGGGTATGGTGGCCGAGAGTGCCAGCATCCTCATATGTTTAGGAAGGAAGATAAGTGATTCTTCCCAGACAGTGCCGCGCTCGTAGTCGTCTAAATAATGGATTTCGTCAAAAATTATCCACGAGTATTTCTCAAGACCGCTTTCTCCTTCCAACACTTTATTGCGGAATATTTCCGTCGTCATTATCAGTACCGGCGCATGCGGATTTATGCTTACGTCGCCGGTCAGTATACCTATTTTATCTTTGAATGTGTACTGAAAATCGCGGAATTTCTGGTTAGAGAGTGCTTTTATGGGCGCCGTGTATATGACGTGCCGGTTCTTAGCGAGGCAGTCGTAGATGACGTATTCCGCTATTACTGTTTTACCGGCGCCTGTAGGGGCCGATACTATTACGGAATGGCCGCTTTCTATCTCGTTTATCGCCTGCTCCTGAAACCGATCGTATTGCATACCAGTATTTTACCCTATTACTACGCATTTTGCAATGTAGGTTTTTATATTGAACTTGATATTCTCTTCGCGCCTGACAAAATTCTTAACGCTTTTCGTTTCGCCGAAAATCGGGGGCGATTTAAACTCGGCGGCACTGTCGTACCGCCTCGCCCCGCCTTTGGCGGGGTCGCACACTTGCCTATCAGGGCGAACATAAATCGCCCTTTTATCACCGCATTTTGCGGGACCCCGCAGAGCATGTAAATGCGTATGCGGGGTAAACCGATTTTCGGCTCACTCAAAGCTAAATTTTGTATGGCGCTCGGAGTAACATCAAGTTCAATATAAAAATATCAGTAGTTTTTCGGCAGTGTGTTCCATACCGACGCCGATGGTATATTGAGCGTAATTTTTGTGGTATAGCCGTTCGGATTAACCACGATATTCCTGCGAGCGGCCTTCAAAATTTTAGCTTCGAGCAAGACAAAAAGCGGTTAAATAGGGCGGTGGACTGTCCGAGCCGACGCGGCAGCGTCAGGCGAGTTCACCGCCCCTGCTTTTTGGCGAAGCGAGAAGCGTAAAGAAATTTTGTAGACGCGAACAGAATATCGCGGGTTAATCCTAAATGAGGCAGTTACAAAAGTAAACGCGAAACTTTACCGGAGTGAGTGGATTTTACCCCCGATTGACTTATGGGCTTGCCGGTAGTATACTGTATAGCGGGAGATATTATGAAAAATCATAATCACAGGGACGAAGAGCAGCTCATAAAAGAGATGACGGAGCTTCATCGGCAAATCACCACTTTGAAGGCCAAAGAGAAGACCGGCAGGCTCGCTGAAGAAGCCTTCCAGGAGCAGGAACATTTTCTTAAAAATGTATTTGAAAGCATACAGGACGGCATAAGCGTATTAGATACCGAGATGAGAATTGTCCGGGTCAATCCTACCATGGAAAGATGGTATTCGCACGCGATGCCGCTTGTGGGGAAAAAATGTTATGAGGCATACCATTACCGGACGAAGGTCTGCGGTACCTGCCCCAGTATAAGAACCCTCAAAACCGGCGAAAGTGCGTATGATATTATCCCGAAGATAGGCTCGAGAAAAGAAATAACAGGCTGGCTTGACCTCTACAGCTTCCCCCTACGTGACAGCGCGACGGACCAACTTAAAGGCGTCATAGAGTATGTGCGGGATGTTACCGGGCGCGAAAAAGCAATAAAAGATTATAAAATAGCGATCGATGCTTTAAAAGAAAGCGAAGAGAAATACCGCTCATTTGTTCAGAGCTTCCAGGGTATAGCCTTCCGCAGTAAAATGAATTTTACTCCAATCTTTTTCCATGGCGCCGTAGAAGAGATTACCGGTTATAGGGAGGACGAATTTATTTCCGGAAAACCTAAATGGATTGAAATTATCCATAAAAAAGACATGCCGGTCTTTTTAAAAACGGTAAGAAAAATACGTAAGGAACGTAATCATGTGGCTGAAAGAGAATACCGTGTAGTCCGTAAAGACGGTGAAGTGCGCTGGGTCAGGGAATTCATTCAGAACATATGTGATAAGTCGGGGAAACCCTATTTGGTCCAGGGCGCTATTTATGACATTACGGACCGCAAAGAAGCGGAATATGAGCTTATCAGGCTATACAATGAACTGGTCAAATCCAATAAGCAGTTAAAGCGCCTGACGCTCATAGATTCCCATACAGGGCTTTATAACCACCGCTATCTTGAGGAAGCAATAGAAAGAGAATTATACAGGGCGCGCAGGTACGGGAATCCGCTTTCAGTCATAATGCTGGACATAGACTATTTTAAATCTATTAATGATGTCTACGGCCATCAATTTGGCGACCTCATATTGAAACAATTTGCCAAACTTATAAGAAGCATGGTGCGCCGTTATGATATTATCGTCAGATTCGGAGGAGAAGAGTTTATAATTGTATCTCCGGGGGCCGCTGGTTCCACGGCATTATCGCTGGGGCAGAGGATCCTGGAGACTATTAACCTGCACAGATTCGGTAATAAAAAACATGCGATCAAGCTTAAAGTGAGTATAGCGGTTTCCTCGTATCCGGAAACCGACGCTGTTAAAGGCATGGATTTAATAGATATGGCTGACCAGATACTTAATAAGGTAAAAGAATACGGCGGTAATAAAGTCTATACAATAGAAGACGTTAAGGCAAAAAAACGCGTGCCGTTGAAGAAAGAATCGGAAAGCGCGGACGTAAAGGTCCTCAAGACCAAAATCGAGAGGCTTAACAAGAGGGCGAGCCAGAGTCTGGTAGAAGCCATTTTTGCTTTTGCAAAGACCATAGAGCTCAAAGACCACTATACGGGCGAGCATGGCGAAAAAACAGTCTATTATGCGACAGAAATAGCCAAAAAACTGAAACTTCCTCCGGACGAGATAGAGCGCGTCAGGGAAGCTGCGATACTGCACGACCTGGGCAAAATAGGCATAAGCGAGAAGATATTGCTGAAGAAGGGCCCCCTGACAAAGAGCGAGTTTGAAGCAATTAAAAAACATCCGCAGATAGGTGTGGATATTATAAGACCCATACAATTCCTGCACAGCATAATTCCTCTAATGTTTTATCATCATGAAAGATGGGACGGAAAAGGGTATCCGATGAAGCTTAAAGGCAAAGAGATACCGATAGGAGCGAGGATTATCGCGATTGCCGACGCCTTTCAGGCTTTGAGCTCCGACCGCCCATATAGGAAGGCGTATTCCATCGAAGAGGCGATAAAGATAGTTGAAAAAGACTCCGGCTCGCACTTTGATCCGCTGGTCGTTAGGGCATTTCTGGAAATCATGAAAAAAAGTGATAAACCCGTCAAATAGATATGACATTTCTTGAACTTGCAAAAAAGAGAAGAAGCACGAGAAAATATTCCGCAAAATCCGTCCCGCGCGAAATTATAGAAAGATGTCTTGAGGCAGCGCGGTTGGCTCCGTCCGCGTGTAATTCCCAGCCATGGTCTTTTATAGTAATTGACAATGAGAATGGCAGGAACGATCTTGCCGAAGCCGCTTTTTCGGGCATCTATTCCATGAATACTTTTGCAAAAAAAGCCCCTGTCCTTACAGTTGTTGTTACGGAACAGTCTACTTATGTGGCTAAGGTCGGCGGATATTTAAAAGGCGTCCAGTATAATCTGATAGACATGGGTATAGCGTGCGAACATTTCTGCCTCGCGGCTGCGGAAGAAAGCGTCGGCACATGCTGGCTGGGCTGGTTTAATGAAATGGCAGTTAAGAAAGTATTAGGCCTGCCGGATAACAAGAAAGTTGATGTCATAATAAGTATGGGTTACCCCGAAAATGAAGAACCACGGGAAAAGATAAGAAAGACACTGGATCAAATCAGGCGATATTGGCCCCGGTAAAGTTTGATATTATCATGTATCTAACCAGGTTAGAATAGGGGGGATTACATATATCTAACCTGGTTAGA
>CAYIQH010000039.1:0-8476 GCA_964365575.1 uncultured Planctomycetia bacterium
CTGGTCATTTTTTTGAGTCCATAAAGGCCTGA
Organism: uncultured Planctomycetia bacterium; assembly: GCA_964365575.1. GTDB lineage: Bacteria > Omnitrophota > Gorgyraeia > JAHIPI01 > JAHIPI01 > CAYIQH01. Next base: position 33 of record CAYIQH010000039.1, read on the forward strand.
CACCGGGAGTAACTATTAAAAAATCTTTTTTGAGATTTTTCCTCAATAGAGGCAGTTCCTTCGGCGATGCGATAACGCCGCTCAAGCCGGCTTTCTCGGCTAACTTTGCCAGCCGCAATACTTCGTCGTTTATAGAGCCCTGTATGCCGAGTAGCGGCATATCGTCGGCGTTAAGGCTGGTAAGGACAGTCACTCCGAGTACCAACGGAGGAGGTGTCTTTAACCGCAGCGCTTCTTCGCGCGATGCTTCCACGGCCTGTTTCATCATATCAATACCGCCCAAAGTGTGGACAGTAAACATATGAACACCCTGTCGCGAGATGGCCCTTGACGCCTTCATAACCGTATTAGGTATATCATGAAATTTGAGGTCTAAAAACACCTTGCCGCCTTTACGCCTGACTACGTCTATAGCTTCAAAACCGCAGGAAGTAAAGAGTTCGCTTCCTATTTTGAATATTTTGACGACGGCGCGCAGTTTGTCCACGAGCTTTTCCAGCTCGTTTATATTGTTGACGTCAAGCGCTACTATTATCTTCTCTCCTCTTGCCATCTTGCCTCTCTTTAGGGTCAGACCCTAAATACGCAATTTACCTATAATGCTATTGATATCATTTATCTTTTCTGCCTTCAAATAATCTTCTATACCTTTTATGACCTCTGATGATGCCTCGGGATTGACAAAATTTGCCGTTCCGACAGTAACGGCTCTCGCGCCGCATAACATAAATTCTATAGCGTCCTGCCAATCCATTATTCCACCCATCCCGATGATCGGAATCTTTACGCCGTGATAGACTTTCCAGACCATATTGAGGGCTATCGGCTTTATCGCTGGGCCGCTCAGTCCGCCGGTAATATTACCCAGTTTACTCTCTTTCTTTTTTATGTCAACCGCCATCGCCGTAATTGTATTTATCAAAGATATGGCGTCCGAGCCTGAGCGTTCGGCCGCTTTGGCTATTGAAACTATGTTCGTAACATTCGGCGATAACTTTGTTATAACTGTTTTTTTCGTAGCGCCCTTCACTGCTTCAACGACTTTGGCGGTCAGAGTTTCGTTCTGGGCGATCAATTCATTCGTATGTATATTAGGACAGGAGATATTTATTTCAATTCCCTGCACCCTGTCGTCTCTGTCAATCTTTTCGGCGACTTTTCGATATTCTTCTTCACTCTCGCCGGCGATACTTACTATAACGGGGATCCTGAACCTGGCCATGGCCGGCAATTTTTCCGTCAAAAATTTATCAACACCCGGGTTCTCAAGGCCTATAGAATTAAGCATCCCCGCCGGCGTTTCCGCGATTCTCGGCGGCTTATTTCCGACTCTCGCGTTGAGAGTTATTGTCTTACTCACTATAGCACCAAGATTCTTTATGTCCACGAGGCTTTCGAATTCGGATCCGTACCCGAAAGTACCGGAAGCTACCGTCACCGGGTTTTTCATCTCTATATTGCCGATTTTTATTTTTAAGTTAGGTTTCATATTTTATTACTCGCAAATAACATCGCACAGCCCAAATACCGGGCCGTCTTTACATACCCTCTTATATCCTGCCTGCGTATCTACGACGCAGCCAAGACATGCGCCTAATCCGCAAGCCATTTTTTCCTCAAGCGACACCTGTGATTCAAGGCTGCATCCTTCCATAAGGGCACAAAGCACTTTTATCATCGGCATGGGCCCTGCGGCATAAATACACACTTCGCTCCATTTATATTTCCTTGATGATATTATCTCTTTCGCAAGGTCCGTTGCGAAACACTTCCTGCCCATACTGCCGTCTTCAGTGGCAATGTGCACATCCATGCCGAGTTTTTTAAGCTCTTTTTCGCAAAGTATATGATTCTTTGTCTTCGCTCCTAATAGAGCTATCTTTTTGGCGCTGTTTTTCTCTTTTGCTAATCCTTCGGCCAGCCCCACAAGCGGCGCAACCCCCATGCCCCCGGCTACCAATAGTTTTATTGATTTACTGCCTTTGTGTATTTTAAACCCATTTCCGAGCGGGCCTATGATATCTATCTCGTCACCGGCTTTCTTCGCGGATAAAATCGCCGTGCCCTTACCTACTACATTATATAATATTTCAACCGATTTTTTGCTTATTTTATGTATGCTGATAGGCCGGCGCAAAAGCGGGTCTCTTGAGCCTCCGCATCTTATGTGTATAAACTGCCCCGGTTTGGCGGCTCTTGCGATTGACGGCGCCTCTATAGCCATCCTGAAGCACCCTTTCTTCAGTTCCTTCTGCGCTATTACTTTTCCGATTATCCTCTGTGCCATGTTATTCCTTTAAAAAAATGTTAATTGCTTGTCCTCTTTCTTACTGCCTTCGGCGAATATCTCTATCGTACCGTATACGCCGTCGTATCCGGCGAGCACGCGCACCCTTCCTTCCCTTACATTTATTATGCCGGCTGCGATAGCCGGAGGACACCTTTCAAGTATCTCCTCTTTCGTCATATAAAGAAGTATGTGGAATTCGCTGCCGAGCCTCTGTATGAGCGAGTGGTATTCCCTTCCGGCGCCTATGGATTCTTTGCCTACGCCCATCGAGTCCGCTATTATTTCTATTAGCGGCACGAGGTTGCGATAACCAGGTGCCGTTTCAAGCACAAAATTTTCGGCCCTGTCGGCGAGATGTTCTACGCGGTTCATTACGCCGATAGTCAGTTTCTTGCCGCAATGAGGGCATCTGTAATTTACATTCTTTGACTCTTTAGGCGAGAGCCGCGCCTCGCAGGCCCTGTGGCCATCCCAGTGATACTTGCCCTCCTCCGGGAAAAATTCTATCGTATATAAAAATCTTTTTTTGTCTTTCTTCGTTAATATATCTTTTAATTCTTTGTAGCCGGTCTTGTCTTTGAAAACATTGACTTCCCTTGACAGTCCCGTCTCAAGCGCTGTTACCGACGAAAGTTCTTTCCCAAAACACTCTTCTATATTATCAAATCCCGAAAATGTAATCTATACCGTTATGTATATATATGCCGTGTTCTTTCTCCGCAAGTTTTTCTTTCAGCTCTTTAAGCCACGCCGGGTGGGTAAAATCACCCGTCCCGAGCATGTCTATACCTTTTATTTTCGCCCACTTGCTCAGATTTTCTATGCCCATATCCGGGCTTGTGGCTCGTGAGTATTTTGAATGGATGTGCAAATCAGCGATGTACGGCATATTTCCAGTTCATTAGTGACGATGAATTTCATGGCCGTTGACGAATACTGCCTGAACTTTTCCCTTTAATTCCCAATCTATAAAAGGCGAATTCTTTGATTTCGACTCTATTGTTTCTCTTTTATAGATATATTTTTCGCCGGGGTCAAAGATGACGATATTAGCGATGCTGTCTTCTTTAAGCGTACCCCTGTTTATGCCTAATATCCTGCTCGGGTTGGTTGACATCTTAAGGATAAGTTCGCCGAGAGAAAGGATTTTTTTATCCACGAGCTCCATAACCGCCAGACTAAGTGCCGTTTCAAGCCCTATTATGCCGAACGGTGCAAAATCAAATTCCACATCTTTTTCAGAATCAGTATGCGGCGCGTGGTCCGTCGCTATCACGTCTATAGTCCCGTCTTTGAGGCCTTCTTTTATCGCAGCAATGTCCTCTTCCGTGCGAAGCGGAGGGTTCATCTTTGTATTGGTATCGTAAGTCACGCAGCGGTCTTCCGTAAGAGTAAAGTAGTGGGGCGCTGTTTCCGCTGTTACGCTTATGCCCTTTTTCTTTGCCTTGCGTATTATCTCAACGGCCTCTTTGCAGCTTACGTGTGCAATATGTATGGCGGAGAGTGCTTTTGCTGCCAGATCTATGTCGCGTTTTACTCTTTCGTATTCGGATTCCCTCGGCATGCCGCGTAAACCCATCTTTGTAGACATAAAACCCTGATTTATTACGCCACGGCCGGAGATCTGCCTGTCCTCGCAATGGTCTATCAAAATAAGATGCGCTTTCTTTGCGTCCTTCAAGGCTTCAAGCATCACCTTCTCTTTATCTACAGAGGATCCGTCGTCGGATACTGCTATTATTCCTTCTTTCTTCATCGCCTTAAAATTAGTAAGTTTTTCACCGAAGCGGTTCTCGGTTATAGCGCCCGTTATTAAGACTTCTGATAACGCATCTTTTTTTATTATCTCTTTCAATATTCTGATTACTCTGGGATTATCTAGCGGCGGCTCAGTATTAGGCATGCATACCACTGTCGTGAATCCGCCTTTTATAGCGGCGGCCGTGCCTGTCTTGACGGTCTCCTTGTCTTCTCTCCCGGGCTCTCTCAGATGGACATGCATATCTACCAGCCCCGGTGCGACAATTTTGTCTTTAGCGTCTATTATCTTATCCGCTTTTGCGTCCAATTTTGCAGCTATTTTCGCAATTTTTCCGTCCGAGATTAAAATATCCAGCGCATCGTCAACAGAATTTTCCGGGTCAACCACTCTGCCGTTTTTTATGAGATATTTCACGCCCTTCTCCCCTGCGCTACCAGATAAAGCACTGCCATTCGCACCGCGATGCCGTTAGTGACCTGTTCCAGTATTACGGAATGCGGCCCGTCGGCAACTTCGCTTGACATCTCTACGCCTCTGTTTATCGGGCCCGGATGCATCACTACTATATCTTTGTATTTTCTGGCCTTATCAAGCCGCTCTTTGGTTATGCCGTATTTTTTGAAATATTCTATCTTGGACGGAAATGCCACTGCTTCATCCCGTTCAAACTGCATCCTTAAGACGTTGATGGCGTCCGCGTCTTTCAGCGCTTCGTCCAGGTCATTCGTAGCTCTTATACCCATCTTCTCTATCCCCTCGGGTATCAAAAGCGGCGGGGCGCAGACAGTTACTTTAGCGCCCATCTTTGTAAGGCCCCATATATTTGACCGCGCCACGCGTGAATGCGCGATGTCCCCTATTATGCTGACATTAAGTCCCTCCAACCTGCCTAGTCTCAACTTTAAAGTAAACATATCAAGCAGGGCCTGGGTCGGGTGTTCGTGCCAGCCATCCCCGGCGTTTATGACACTTGAATGTACTGCGCGCGCTAAAATATTCGGCGCGCCGGAGCAGTTGTGCCTGACGACTATTATGTCTATTTTAAGCGCTTCTATATTTTTGCCGGTGTCTATTAAAGTCTCGCCTTTTGCAACGCTTGAGGCTTCCGTTGCTATATTTATGACATCCGCTGAAAGCCTTTTTGCCGCAAGTTCAAAAGACGTTCTCGTCCTGGTTGACGGTTCGTAGAAAAGATTCACCACTGTTTTGCCGCGCAATGCAGGGACTTTCTTGATCTGGCGTGTCGTAACTTCCTTAAAACTTGCCGCCGTATACAAAATAATTTCTATTTCTTCCTTGGAAAGATACTCAAGCCCCAGAAGGTCTTTTTTGGTCCACGCCGCTTTTTTATCTACTCCTTCCCGCATATTACTACCTCATCTTTTCCGTCACACTCTGTAAGCCTGACTTCAATGTCTTCATGCAAAGAAGTCGGGACATTTTTCCCGACGTAATCAGCCCTTATGGGAAGTTCTCTGTGGCCCCTGTCTATCAATACAGCCAGTTGAATCTGCGCCGGCCTCCCGAAATCTATAAGTGCGTCCAGCGCGCACCGTATAGTTCTGCCTGTATAAAGAACATCATCTACCAGTATTATTTGTTTACCATCAATATTGAAATCTATCTCTGTAGCATGCACAAGCGGCTGTTCGGAAACCTGGGTAAGGTCGTCACGGTATAAAGTGATGTCAAGCGCGCCCATTGGTATTTTACTGCCGCTTATCTTTTTAACATGATCGGCGATGCGGCGCGCCAGATATTCGCCTCTTTTCCTGATGCCAACTATCGCAAGATCTCCGGCATTTTTGTTGCGCTCCAGGATCTCATGCGCAATCCTTATCAGCGCCTTTTCTACAGCGTCTTTATCCATTATCTTCGCTTTTTCTTTAAGTCCCATAGCTGCCTTCCTTAACCAGGCATAAAAATACCCTCTCTCCTGTGCGGCGAGAAGGTTTTTTGAACTTGCTTATCTTCATTTTACTCCTTTTCCGGCCTCTCTGGACCGGGCTTAAAAGGTTCTATCGTGTTGTATGATAGCATATTGTTTGACCCCTGTCAAGCACTTTTCACTGCTTCATTTTGGGGTTAAAGATAATGATGAATTCGCCCAGGATTTTTGTGTTTGAGAAATGCCCGATGGATTCGCTTACTTTTTCCCGGCGTATTTCTTCGAATTTCTTGGTTATCTCCCTTGCGCAGACTATATTTATGTCTCCGATAACTTCAAATATGTCATTAAGCGTTTTGAGAAGGCGATGAGGCGACTCGTATATTATTACGGTCCGCTTTTCTTCCTTAAATCCCGCTAACTGTTTCTGCCTGCGGGCGGTTTTGCTTGAAAGAAACCCTTCAAATATAAATTTATCGGTAGGAAGTCCTGATATGCTTAAAGCGGTTAAAAATGCTGACGGCCCTGGTATGGCCATAATCGCTATGCCTTCTTCAAGCGCCTTTCTTATGACCGTAAACCCCGGATCTGATATGCCCGGCGTGCCGGCGTCGGACACAAGCGCTATATTTTTGCCTTTTTTAAGCAGGTCTATTAAAAAATCTGTCTTCTTTATCTGGTTATACTGGAAATAGCTTGTAAGGGGCGTGTTTATTCCGTAACGGGTAGTTAATATTTTTGTGTGGCGGGTATCTTCCGCGGCGATAATATCAACGCTTTTCAAAACTTCTATCGCGCGAAGCGTTATATCCTCAAGGTTGCCTATTGGGGTTGCGACTACGTACAATGTTCCGGCCATATTGACCGCCTATTCCACTGTTACGGACTTTGCTAAGTTACGCGGCTGGTCTATGTCTTCCTTAAATTCACGGGCGACAAAATATGCCAAAAACTGAAGCGGCAGGGCAACAAGAAAAGGTGTAAGTGTCTCTTCCTTTATGCGGGGTATCTCTACAATATATTCGGCGCCGACTTTTTTTATCTCCTCATCGCCTTCCGTAGCTATTGCTACGACTATCCCCTTGCGCGCCTTTATTTCCATGATATTTGAGATCATCTTCTCGTGCAATTTTGATTCCGGCGTTATACAGACTACCCACGGGTTTTCATCGATGAGGGCGATCGGCCCGTGCTTCATTTCGCCGGCGGGGTAACCTTCGGCGCTTATATACGATATTTCCTTGAGCTTCAACGCACCTTCAAGGGCACTCGGATAATTCACATTCCTGCCCAGAAAAAGAAAGAAACAGTTCGGCGCACGCTTTCTTTCTTGCGGGTCCTTTTGGTAATATTCCTTAAGGCGTTTGTGGTACTCTATATTGAACTCCTCGGCCTTTCCTATCATATCCGATTCTTCGCTGCCGTATCTCTTTAATATATTCTCCATCAGATGCGGCACCTTTTTAAATTCGCTCAGATAATTATTTATTTCTTTCGGGCTTCTTTCGCCTCTCAGTTTAGCCAAATATAGACTGAAAAGATAAAGAATAGCAAGTTGCGCCGTATACGCCTTGGTTGAGGCAACGGATATCTCCGGCCCGGCATGCGTGTATATAACGCCGTCGGCGTCGCGAGCGATGGAAGACCCCAGCACATTCACTATTCCGAGCACCGCCGCGCCTTTCCGACGGGATTCCCTTAACGCGGCAAGCGTATCTGCGGTCTCGCCGGACTGCGATATCACTATCACCAGAGTATCTTTGTCTATTATAGGGTTTCTGTACCTGAACTCGCTCGACGTATCTGCAAGTGCCGGCACATGCGCCAGCCATTCCAGCATGTATTTACCGTTAAGGCCGGCGTGATACGCCGTGCCGCATGCCACAATGGCTATCTTCTTTATCTTTTTAAGGCGTTTTCCCCCTATTTCAAGCTCTTCAAAAAATATTTTACCGCCGCAGGTCCTTGTCTTCAATATATCCGAAACTATTTTCGGCTGCTCGTGTATTTCCTTCAGCATAAAATGCCTGAACCCGCCTTTTTCTGCCTGTGTTATGTCCCACTTAACTTCCGTTATCTCTTTTTTGACGGGTTTTTTATTGTAGTCCGTTATTTTGACATCCGCACTGGTCATAGATACTATTTCATGGTTATTAAGAAATATGGCTTTATTTGTATACTTCAGTATCGCCGGAACGTCGCTGGCCACAAAATTTTCCGACTTGCCGATGCCTACAATAAGAGGGCTTTCGCACCGCGCCGCGACTATTCTGTTAGGCTCATTTTTATGAAGGACTGCTATGGCGTAGGCGCCCTTCAGGCATTTGACGGTTTTTCTTACCGCTTCTTCTAAATTTCCGTCGTAATATTTCTCTACGAGATGGACGATAACTTCTGTGTCAGTGTAAGACCTGAATTCGTGGCCTTCCTTGATAAGTTTTTCTTTCAATTCCTGGTAGTTTTCTATTATGCCGTTATGTACAAGAGCGATTTCTTTTTTGCAA
>CAYIQH010000040.1:0-8409 GCA_964365575.1 uncultured Planctomycetia bacterium
TCGAAAGCACTGCTCCGACGTGCTGGTACATCCTTTACTCCACAAATACGAATCCGCTGATGAGATAAAGCTGCCCTGCGGTAAGGAAGATTTTCATGAAAAAGATTCTTCTGTTTCTGGTTGTGATTTTGTTGATCTCTCTCTCCATATTATTTTCAGGTACAAATAGTATGGGAGCGGACAACCTGGAAGTAGAAGGGGTCATATTTGCTTCCTGGTGGAATGGTGAATACCAGACCTCGAATGCGGACCAATCACTTGCCAACCTTAATGCCACAGGAGCGAATTATGTAGGGCTGCTTGGCACGTGGTATATGGACACTGCTAACGGAGAATATTCAACATCAAATGTAATTTACCCCCACCCCACAAAGACACCTTCGGATGCCGACCTTATACACATCATAAACGACATAAAATCCTCAGGAAGAAAAGTATTTCTTAAACTCCACATAAGAGTCATTTTGAGCGAGGACCCCTCTTGGGCTGATAAATGGGCGGGAAGGATCGCACCTTCGGATCCAAACCAGTGGTTTAGCAATTACACTACATTTGCCAATCATTACGCGGAGCTGGCAGAAGCGAACGGAGTGGACATTTTTTGTTTTGGCACAGAGCTTCCCACCATGACGGGCCCCCAGTACGCTGCGCAATGGAACTCCGTGATAGACGCTATCAAAGCTAAATATACAGGAAAACTGACGTTTTCTTCCAATATGCCCGCTGAATATACGCAGATTACTTTTTGGGATAGATGCGATTACTTAGGAATAGGGCCGTATTTTTCCGTTTCTCCCGCGTATATTCCCGATCCCGATTTAGATACTATTGTAAATGGCTGGGGCTATGTGCCTGATATTGATGATCCTAATAAAGGAAAGACGATAGTAGAAAAGATGGCAGAGTGGTCCACCGAAAACGGCAACAAGCCGATAATTTTTACGGAATTAGGATATTGCAGTGTTGACTGGTAAGGAATAATATCATCAGGGAGCTTCTGAAAGAATTGAAAGCTGTGCCGCGAAAGCCCGAGAGGTCGTATGCTTCGCGGGTAAATAAGATGGTGCAGAAATACACTATGTTCCTGCGCGATATGAAAAATGCCGATGTATCGCTGATATGGGAGCCGAATAGTTATTCACTGTCTCCGTATAGCCCGTATTGGAAGGTATATGCCGCGGGCAGTGTCTGGTATGTTACGCAGAATGAGGAGATTGTAAGGATCAAATAGCGAGAATATCATGCTGCAAAGTGTTATATCATCAGACTAAATCCCAAGCAATTTTTGCTTGGGATTTGTCTTTTTTGGGAGTATAATCAGGTGTAGCGGTTAATTAATGTAGCCCCTCGACTTCGCTCGGGGCGATTTGCGCAAGGGCGATAGAGGGCAAATCGGAGGTCCACATGAAAAATATAATTTTTGCAACTCTAGTTATAATATGCTCCGTGATAATTGTAATTTCCTTTTTTATGCCGTGGGCTAAGGTAAAAATATCGGCGACCCAGGTATCTAAGGAATTGGTGGCCTCTGCGGAAAAAGGGCCCCTTAAAGGTACGCCTTTTGCCGAGAAATTTGTAAAAAAATTTGAAAAGGCAACGAGTATTATAGGCGGACTCGGCGATATAGAAGTAAAGACGCAGGTCAGCGGATACGATATCCCTACCATGGTCAATAAGCAGTCGTCCAAAATCGCGATTTTATTCGCTCAGGAATTTTTTAAAGACGCGAAAGACCTCGATAAAAAAAGCATGCTCGTATTTCTCCTGCCATTATTAGGGATAACATGTATGGCACTTGCCATTTTCGGCTTAAGGTATAAATGGGCAGTTGTTGCAATGCTTGTTTTGGCCGGTGTTATTTCTGTAGTCGGGCTTTATAATTTGTATACGGCAGATTTTTCCGCTACGGCAGTAGAGATAACTATAGAAAAAGGGATCTGGCAGACGCTTTACAGCTATCTAGCCATATTTATCATATGTATAGCATGGCTTGCGGCTGATATGAGAAAATCATAAAAGAAATGCGATGGAATCATATGAAAATACCTGTTATTTTAATAATATTGCTTTTGATATTTTGTACAGCCGCCTCTGCGGATATAATATACCTGAACGACGGGACGTCGTTTGAAGGCAAGATTATCGGTTTTGAAGGAGACAGGGTCAGGATTAAGACAACGGACGATATTTTTATGATGGACAAGGATAAGATAAAAAAGATTAAGATAGATAAAGAAGAAGATGAAAAGATAGACGAAGAATATCCCATAGGACCGGGTACCCCGCAGTGGGACTCTAACTGGGAATAAATAGGGGGCAGGCGATGAATAGGAAAAGCAAAGTTTTTCTTATATTCGTCTTGTCATTATTTTTTCTGTCCGGCGTGGTTTTTGCCGAATATTCAAACGATGTACCTACACCGACAGTTGTTACTCCGCCGAAAGCGTCTACCCCTCCACCTGCTCCGAAAGAACCCAAGGGGCCGCCAATAAAAATTACCGTCCCGCAGATTCCCGATACCTATGAAACTACTACGCCGACTTTAGCCGGGGCCAATGTCATTGCCAGGGTCCTTGAATCCGGCACAAAAAAGGCAATTTCCGGCGCCACGGTTAAATGGTACGGTGCAAAATATGCAACAGGCGGTATTACCGATAGCCGCGGCGAGGCAAGGATCGGCCAGGTTACGCTGGGCGAAGCTAAAATCACAGCAAGCGCCAGAGGTTATGTGAGTAACAGTAAAACCGTCCGGGTAAAAAGCAGTACCAGGGTGCAATATTTTGATATATATCTGAATAAAACGGCGGGAATTGCCCCTTCATCAGAGATGCCGCCAACTCCGATGGTAACACCGAAAAAACCCGAGTCGGAAGGCAAGGCGGCCGTAAGCGGAACCGTGTATGATAAAGCGACCCGCCAGCCTATCAGCGGCGCGGCGGTAAAAGCGTACAACGCCGGCTATAGACAGGATCTTATAAAAGATGTTAAGACAGACCGGAGCGGAAGATACACGATAGACAACTGTCCGCTCGATGCAGCCATTAAGATAGTTTATGGAAAAAGCGGATACACCCTGCAGGATATCCCGCGTTATATTCCGAAGGTAGCCACTGTCTATACGCAGGACGTTTATCTCGAAAGAGGGAAGGTAGAGACAAAGAAGCCCAAAGAGGATGAAGGCTCGGGAGAAAAGCGCGGAGACATCGGAACCACGCAGAGAGCCCTGGAGGAAGAACGTATAAATGTCGGAATTGTAAGCGCCAAACTTGGCGAAACGGAGTTAGCAGGCGATTATATTCAATTGCCATACGGATGGTGGCCGCTATACATCAAATACAGAAACCTCGGTCCGGCCAATGCCAGAGATGTGCGCCCAACGTACGTTATAACCGATTACACTAGTTTTACCGAAAGGTCAGATGTAATAGAGCAGAAGCTTCTTTTGCGCAGAAACGAAGATGAAAAGTGTCACAAGATGTTATATTTTCATCCCGGGCTGCATGATATATATGTCGAGGCGTGCGGTTGGACCTTTTATACAGATTCGCCGCAGACCGAAACCGATTATAGTGATAATAGCCGGGAAGCCGTAGTATATTTTTACGACAGCGGAAACGAAGGAGCCGATCTAGATATCGAACTTTCAAGATTCGATATAGACGGAGTGCCGGTGTCGAGCCAGCCTACGCTCGACATTGGTGACGGCGAACACATTATAAATGTCCAGTTTATAAATTATGGGCCGCAACAGGCGACTGGCCCCACCAGCGTTACAGTGGTAAAAGATTATGACGAAGTGATATATTCAGATGAGATTCCGGCGTCCGAGATAAACGAGATAGAATCTATAGGCATCCCCTATCATTTCGCTCCGGGCAGGTATCATCTATATTGCAGGCTGCTGCGAAACGAATCGGATTTCGATATCAGGGATAACGAAGAAAATTCCAATGTTAAAACTCACGGATACGTAACCTTTACCGGAGAATTGCCTATAACGCGCGAAATGCTTGACACCATTGAGCGCCTCCGGCCCGTATTAGAGAGAAGACTGGAAGGAACGGTTATTACTCCCCAGGACGAGCCTGCGGAGAGTGAGCCCGCAGAGAGTGAGTCTGCAGAGAGTGAGCCCACGGCTCAGCCGCCTCAGCACCTCTGGACTGAATTTGAGGTAAAAAGTTTTACTGTTGAAGGCCAGCCGGTGGAGAATAATCCTACGATGGGTGTAGGCGACGGCCGATTACTATTGAAGATAGCCATAAAGAATAACGGTCCTGATGAACCGGATAGAGCGGCCAATGTTTATATAAGGAAAAACGGCCGCGATGCGGATTTGAGGCATGAATATATATCTACAGAAAGGCCCGCAGAACTTGAATTACTAATGTCGCCTTTCGAAGTGGGGCAATGTAGATTAGAGGTGTTTGTGGAACCTCCGCCGGGGCATTTGGATTCCAATATGGTAAATAATACCAAAGGAGGCACGCTTACCTTGACACGGGGGCCGTCTCCGTCGGGACGTGAGAGCCATCAAACTGAGATAGGGCTGGTTGGCTTCAATGTAGAGGGACAACCTATAACAGATAATCCTGTTATACAAATTGCCGATAACCAGCCTGTTAGCTTGTCATTTACCGCAATAAATAACGGCCCCGACGATGCAAACGACTCGTGCACCATAAACCTTTCCGGAGTCGGGCTCAGTGGTTCTCAGGAAATAGATTTGCGCCGTAGGGTAAATGTTTTGATGGGCAATTCTACACAAAGAAATTTTGCTTTTGGAAGCTATAACTTTACAGCCACCATAGATCCCGCAGCGGGCGATGAGGATTCAGACAGGTCGAATAATACTATTTCTGGCATGGTCAGTTTTGTACCGGCTGCCGCCGCTGCAGCTGGACCGGGTGGACAGCCGCCTCAGCCCGGTGGTGGTCAGCCCGGCGGAGCTCAACCGGGCGGCGGACCAGGCGGCAGACGCGGCGGCGGGCCGGGCATAGCGCCGGTAATTCAGCCGCAGCCTGACGCGGGCCTGCTTGGCGGTGGTGCGCCTCAAGCGATGCCGGCACCTGTTTCAATTGCCGAAGCGCCTCTTACGGAGGCAGCTCAACCGTATCCAATAGTGCATCCCGAAATGGGTAGGGGGCCTGAGGTTGAGGTAGCGGGACAAGTTATAGAGAATAGCGAAAAAATACAGGAAGCGGCGCGGGAAGAAGCGCTCCCGGCCGGAAAAGAAAAGAAACATATGTTATGGTTGATAGCTTTATTGTCGGGCGTAGGTTTATTTATTATATTCGCCGTAATTGCAAGGAAGAAGAAAAAAAAGAACGAGGTCTGATATGTTTGACGAAGAGAAAGAGCTGTCAGTAAGCATAGAAAAAAAAGTGGAAGGCGTTTATTTGATCAAGGCAAAAGGGCGCATAGATTCAGACACGCACCTTATTCTGGACAGGAAGATAAAGTCGGTTTTACTGTCGTCAACAAAGCTAATAATTCTGGACATGGAATATGTTGACTACATAAGCAGCGCGGGGCTCTCTGTTATCTTCCAGACAAAGAAAATACTTGAGTCAAATAAAGGCTCGTTGATCATGGCCAGCCTTCAGCCGCAGGTAAAAAAGGTGTTTGAGGTCATAAAAACTCTGCCGCCGCAGAACATATTCCAGAATATGGCGGAAGTGGACTCCTATCTGGACATGATCCAGAGAAAAGAGATAAAGAAACAGAAGGGAGAGGTGGATTAAAACCTGCAGTATGCGCCGCCGGAAATAATATAATCGTTGTAATTATGGGTACCCTCATTTGATAAATTCTTCCTGTAGTTAAAGGTAGTCCCTACCGTGAAATAAGAAGTGATATCGTAAAAGACCGAACCCCCGAACGTAAAAAGGTTCTCCCGCTCCTTTTCCTGCCTGTCGGAAACGCTGCGCTTATCGTAAGAGGTATATTGGTAAGTAAAATTCGCTGTTTCGTACAGTTTTTTGGTAGTAAAATGAATAAGTGTCGTTGTGGTAAGGTAATTTTTGTAGTCGTAGTAACGTAGATACTGCTCATTTGAGTGGTTATAATAGAAAGTATTATCTTCTTTTAAAAATACCTTATCCGTAAGATAAAATCCGATCTGGTGAGTAACAGTATTTCTTAAGTCGTTTCTATTGCCGAACCTAAATACTCCGCCGTTATTTCTTATGGCCCATTTCGGATAATGCCTTGTCGAAAGCCCGTAGATTATTTTTTGGTATATCCGCTTGGATATGTCCTGCCTTAAAGAAGTTTCAAACCGTTGCTCCGTATATTTGCCTAATTGATCGTGAGGCAGGTCTACAATATCCGGCCGGTAATCCATGGACCATACAATATTATCGCCAATTTTTGTATCTATGCCTACGTCAAAGAGGTTATCTACGAGGTTCGGGTCTGAGGCCCTGAGATAATTTATAGCCGTCAGATTATAAGAACCCCTGAGAGTAAAGGTGGTATTGATGGGATATCTACCGCTTATTCCCACTGCCTCCTGAAAGAACAGGCTGCCTACACCGTCGTAGTGGTCCAACCTTATGTTATTATCATAGCCGAATAGAAGAGAGGCCGATGTTTTGATGCTGGGTTTGCCCGCTGCTTTTTGAACAACCTTTTGCGGCACTGCGGGATTTGCGGCTCCAACAGTGGGGTATCGTTCCTCCAGGTCGGTAAGCGCGAAGATATACGAGCTATGGCAGATTATGCCTATGGATGAAATCAGAAAGAATGATTTTAAAATCGTCCTATTGTTTTTCATAGAATATGTAAATTAATGTCCGCTTGGTTATTATGCGCTCGGCAATGTTACGGGTTGTTGCAGTCTATCATTGATATTTTTCTCATTAGTGATCTCGTTCGCATCTCCTTTTAGCTTTTCCATGCCTTCTTGCTGGCTCTCGATCGCATTCAGCTGTTCCTCGGCATTTATTTCTTCGGATTTCTCTGCACCCCTTTCAGCGTCTCTTCTTTCCGTAAAATCTTCTTTCCATTTATTCCAGTTATTTATCTTGTCCATGGGCAGGTCTTCTATGGAAATTACTCCTGCCGGATCAGAGAGGAGTCCTTTTTTGCCGGAATCTATTGTGCTGCCCTGGCCTAATAGTCCCGAGAAAAATACGCTGTTTTCATATACGTCCGTCTCTGCGGTTTTACCGTCCGTTATTGTGTCCCAACCCGTTCCCCTTACGCCGCAGACAGAGACAGGCGTCTTAATCTCAAATAGGGTGTTTTTACTCAGTTTTTCTACCAAAGAACGGAGTTCGCCCTGAATCAGGTTTATCTTTATTGCGCCTAAATCAGTAAGAATGACGTGGCTATTTTCCTGAATTCTCACGGAATTTTTAAAATCTTTACCGAAACCCAGTTCAGCCCATGAGTTGACGCCTGTTTTTATGTTGTCTCCGTTGGTCAGAACCATACCCTTTTGGCCATTCATCCAGGCATCGGATTTTGAGGATTTTACTTTTACATCTCCCTGCATAAAGAGTATAATACCATTATCGGTAGATCCAGGGCCTTCCTGAGCGCATATACTGACAGGGAATAATAAAGCCGCCATAATGGACAGGCCAAAAAGCGCAATTAGATATCTTTTCATGTACAGCTCCTTTTTAGGTATTTTTTATACAGCCGCTTACTAAGATTATACTATGTATGCCGTCAAAAGCCAAATCAAAATATAAATGAGCGCACAACTTATGGGATTGCAATTTATCGTTACGTGACATAAGTTATGAGCGCGAATTTATCCCGAGCGCAGCGAGGGATCTCAAAGGAGCAAGGCTATGGTAAAAGAGATAGAGGTGAAGGTCAAAGAGATAATTTCAAGAACGCATAACGTAAAAAGCGTGCGCCTGGAAGCTGATGATATAGATTTTAAGGCGGGCCAGTTCATGATGGTCATGCTCAGGGGAAATTCTCAGCTAAAAAGATACCTCTCCATATCAAGCTCGCCGACAGAAAAGGGATATATTGAATTTACTAAGAAGCTGACTGAAAGCGATTTTTCGGAAGAATTGAATACCCTGCAGCAGGGCGACAAGGTTAAGATTCAGTATCCGTTCGGAAGTTTTATCCTTCATGGTCCTAAAGACAAAATAGCATTTCTTTCCGGCGGGATAGGTATAACGCCCATACGAAGTATATGCAAATATGCAGTTGATGCTAAATTGGGCGCGGACATAGTGCTTTTGTACGGCAATCAATCTGTGCGCGATATCGCATTTAAAGCGGATTTTGACGAGATGCAGAAGCAGTATCCGAAGTTAAAGGTTGTGCATGTATTATGCGAGCCGTTTCTGGGAATGGTTTGCCAGATAGGGCTGATAAATAAAGACATAATTGAAAAAGAGATCCCGGATTATAAAGAAAGAAAATTTTACATCTGCGGTC
>CAYIQH010000041.1:0-8226 GCA_964365575.1 uncultured Planctomycetia bacterium
TGTGCGGAATATGCGGCTTGAAAGGGTACGGATTTGTGTACGGCCCTTTTATAAGCGCTTTTATCGCTTCTATAAGTTCTCTAATCTTGGGCTTTTTCATAATCATCAACAACGCTTCCATCCCACAATTTTACGCCGGCCTTATAAGCGCCCCTTGCTAACGCATGCGCCGCTACCGGCGACGTAAGGATAACAAATATAATACAAAGTATCGCCTTTATGCCGGCCGCGGTAAAACCTTTAAACAGGAACAAGCCGAACAGAATACTGCAAGTCCCTAATGTAACACATTTTGTTGCGGCTTGGAGTCGGTTATATAAGTCGGGTAATCTAACTAACCCTAAACACCCGAAGAAATCGAAGCCCAATCCAACTACTATAAATATCATTCCTAATATTTCTCTCATATCACTCCTCGAATCCTTTTCCTTCCAAATACTTTGCTATCGCGAGCGTGGAGATAAAGCTCTGTAAGGCCCATGCGATACCGATATCGATATACCAATCTCTTCCCGTCGGTATCCCTAATATCGCGCAAAATCCCAACACCAATATTCCCAGGATATCTATGCCTACAGCCCTGTCGGCTGATGTCGGGCCTCGCACGATACGCCACAGGCAGAGTATCGCCGAGAAAAAGAGCACCGAAAACGAGCGTTTCAAAAACACAGACTGCCATTCCAATAGCGAAGGAAACGGGTGATAGGCAATTGCCGCAAGGGAAAGTGCAATCATCATTAATCCAAATGACCAACGTAATCTTCGTCTCATTCGAAAATCCTTCTTAATACATCTTCAAATGTTTTTACGATTGCTTCTGTCGCTTTTTCGACATCCTTATGCCTTACGTCTATCCAATGTATATATAAAATGCCGTTTTCGGGATCTATATCTACGGTCATCGTCCCAGGTGTCAGGGTGATGGAATTTGCCAAAAAAGTCAGGGCCGTATCCGATTTTAAAGTCGTTTTTACTTTAACAATCCCGGGTTTGATCGGCATATCAGGATGACCGACGCGGTATGCTACATCGATATTTGCCTTGATGCATTCCCATATAAATAAAGGAATATAGTAAAAAAACCAAAGGTAGCGTGCGGGCTGCATAAAGTGATGCGGCCTTTTCACAAACATGTCGCCGGTCATAAAAGAGACAAAAACGGAAACGATGACGCCGACCAAAAGATGCTGCAAGTCTGGAGGCCAAGTCAGCGACATCCACACTAGAAATGCAAGTAAAAATAATAACAAACGGCTTTTCGTCATAGTTCGACTCGTTTTCCTCGCTCACTATGACCCTGAGCAAACAAAGTGCGTCGAAGGGTCATTTTATAGCTCCGAATACGGCATCGGCATAACTCTTGCCCGATAAAAGGGCATCAGCTCCTGATTGAAGAAATGTCCCGAACAATGGCATTATCAACAAACCGCCGACGATGCAGATAAGCGCCAGAATCATCATCGATAGCCGCATTAGTAAAGGAACCTCTTTTATTTTTTCTAAGGATTCGTTAAGCGTTCCGAAAAAAGCGAGCTTTTGGACCTTCATAAATGACGCCAATGTCAAAATACTGGCGACTACCGCGCAGAAGGCATACCCCATACGGCCGGCTTCGGCCGCCGCAAAGATGATAATAAGTTTGCTAAAGAAACCGTTAAACGGCGGGACGCCTGCGATAGCCATCGAGGCGATAAAAGACGTTGCCCCTGTTACCGGCATCTTCTGCTTCAGCCCGCCCATTGCGTTAAGATCGCGCGTTCCGGCCGCATACTCCACGGCGCCCGAATTCAAAAAGAGAAGCGACTTAAAGATGGAATGGTTAAATAGATGGAATAACCCGCCCAATATCCCCAGCGGCGTACCTAACCCCAACCCTAATACAACGTAGCCTATCTGACTTATAGAATGGTATGCAAGTAATCTCTTAAGGTCAAACTGAGCTATGGCCAGTAGAACACCGACCATCATGGAAAGTACCCCCAAAAACATAAGTATATTTGAGAAAACGATGTTCATGCCGAATACATTGTACAAAACCCGCGCAAGGGCATAGACGCCGAGCGATTTTATGAGTACACCTGACAGCATTGCCGATATGGGCGCAGGCGCCGATGGATGTGCGTCGGGAAGCCATGCGTGGAAAGGAACAAGCGCCGACTTAAAACCGAAACCCATTAAAAATAATACTGCCACGAAATTGACTAAATAACCGGAGGCACTGTGAGATAAGGCTAAAGACATATCGGCCATATTCAGAGTGGAGGTATAACTGTACAATATAGCTATACCTAACAATACGAACGTTGATGCAACTGAACCCATGACCGCATATTTGAACGATGCCTCTAATTCCTCTGCCTCTGTTCCGAAGGCGACCAAGGCATAGCTCGCGATCGAGGCGATTTCTAAAAAGACGAATAGATTAAAGAGGTCTCCTGTAATGATAACGCCGTTCATACCCGCCAGCATAAGCATGAAAAGTGTATAAAATTTCCATTTATCCGTATACTTCTGCATATAGTTTATCGAATATAATGCCACGACGAAACTTACTAAATTCACCGTAACTAACATAAAAGCCGCCAGGCCGTCCAAAACCATAGCAATCCCTATGGGCGGCATCCAGCCTCCTATTTTATAGACGACCATTCCTTTTGTGGAAATGGCAGCGACAGAATACAGCGAAAATATAAAGAGACTGAGCGTTCCCACATTAGCAAAAATATCGGCAAGATATTTTATCTTTTTTCCCAAGAGCGAAATCAGGAACGCCGCGCCAAGAGGTATAATTACAAAAATAGGAAGGGTCATCCTCTTAATCTCCGTATTTGGGTAATATCGAAAGTGCCGTATTTTTCATAAATTCTTATGGCAATGGCTACGATTAATGCCGTGACTGCCAGGCCGATTACGATAGAGGTCAATACTAAGGCTTGCGGCAAAGGATCGACCATATTCAAAATATCCTGATTCTTGGCTAGTATAGGTGCGCGGCCTTGGGTGCGGTAGCCTATCAAAACAAAAAATAGATTAACCGCGTATTCAATAATGCCCAAGCCGATAATAATCTTGATGATATTCCTTTTCCTCAATACGCAATGAAGCCCGACACAAAATAAAGCAAGGCACAATATATAGATACTCATTCTTTTTCCCTCGTTCCGCTATATAGCGCCAATACCGCAAAGATGGCAAACAAACCCGCCCCGACTTTAAGCGCGATGGCTATGTTACATAAAGGAATTATACCTGCACTAAATAGCGTAAAAGGCTTGCCTTTATTTAGGAAAAAATTGAAGAAGAAATAACCGCCTGTGAACCCAAGCAATGCTATAGTCAAAAACATCAATGCCCCAAAGCTTTCGATAATGGATGCCCATGCCTCGGATAACTTCTTTAGCGCCGTTTCTTTACCGAAGGCAAGTATAAGATTGATAAAAGAGAGCGCAATGATAACCCCGCCCGCGAAGCCGCCGCCCGGCGAGAGGTGGCCGTGCAAAACGATATAGATGCCGTAGAGCAATATTAACCCGACAGTCAGTCTTGTAATGGTTTTGACGATTAACGTCATTCCCTTTTCATCTCTTCTCATTTTTTATCCTGCCCCTCTTCCGCATAACGGCCAAGACCGAGATTACGGCGGTAAAGAGTATTGTCGCCTCCCCCAAGGTATCATATCCGCGAAAGTCCAAAATTACCGATGTTACTAAGTTGGCAGCGCCGGTTTTTTGCAATCCATTTTTGATATATTCCGCGGCCACCCTCATTGTAGGCGCACCGAACGAAGGCAATTCCCGAAGGGCGAAATAGGCAAAAACGAGAAAAACGATAATAAAGGCCGAAGTGGCAAAAGTGTTAAACAACCATCGTCCTGAGGTGGAAAAAGGTAAATCTCTCTTAATCGTAGCGCGAATCAGTATGATAAGGCATAAAATTTCTACTACTAGCTGCGTAATAGCCAAATCCGGCGCCTTAAGGATTAAAAATGCCAGCGAAAGCCCCAATCCTACTGCGCCGACGGCGATTATGCTGGAAAGGAGGTCTTCTATCTCTACCGCTGCAATTGCTGCCAAAATCATGAATAGTAACAGTAACTGTAGTTCCATTTATCTCCTTTATTAAAAGCCAACCATAGGTTTTAATACGCTAAATACCAAAAACAATATTATCATACCCAATAAGCACCAAACCAAATAAGTAGGCAAAACGCCGTTGTGTAAGTATTGTAAGGCCCCCGAAATAGAAAATGTGACTTTCTTTCCCACTTCATACACATCGAAGAAACCTTTTTTAGCCATTGTGTATATCTTATCCAATACGGGGATATCCGTAATAGTATTATAAAACTCTGTCCCCGTAGGCCTTACCTCATTAGGCAATGTCTCGCCGCCGATAAAAGGTTCTACTGCCCTTACGTTCTTTATGTTGCCCATAAGATATATAATAAAGCCAAGTGCTAATCCGATAAGAATAAATATCGTGGCCCAGGCAGGCTGCCACAGGCCGGTGTAAGATATCCCCACAGAAATAGCGGGCGCAATAAATATTTTTATCGGCAGGCGAAACGCAAAAATTCCGAAAATAACGCAAAGAGAGGCGAGTATTACCATGGGAACCCACATAGACGCGCTTACTTCTTTTATCTTTGCGCCTTTCCTCGTGCCTTCCTGCCCCAAAAATACCGCGTGTAAAAGTTTCATGAAACTCGCGAGAGTCAGGGCGCTGCCGAACATCGCCGCAGCCAGCCATACGACCCACAGAGGATTATGAGTGCTTCCTATCTCTATTATCCCCTGATATATCATCCACTTGGATACGAAACCGTTTAATGGCGGAACGCCGGATATAGCTAAAGAGGCTATAAGGCAGCATACAAAAGATATGGGCATAAATTTGGCCAGCCCGCCGAGTGAATCAAGATCCGTGGTGCCGGTTTCTTTCTCAACGGCACCTGCCGTTAAAAACAGCGTGCTTTTGTAAATCGCATGGTTCAGCATATGAAAAAGACCGCCGGCGATTCCTATCGGGTTAGCGGTTCCAATCCCGAGGACCATATATCCTACCTGACTTACCGCGTGATACGAAAGCAACCGCTTCATATTATGCTGAATAAGCGCCATCATGACTGCCGCAATAATAGTGACCGCGCCTATGGTAAGCAAAAAGATGCTCATGGCAGAATTAACTTCCATTACAAAAATGCTTAAGGCTATCTTTGCGAGAAAATATATTCCTAGCAGCTTATCGAGACTGGCCGGCAGAAACGCCATGACAGGCAGAGGCGCCACTTCGGCCGAATCCGGGATCCAGGTATGGAGCGGCACAGCACCGGCTTTCGCGAAAGCGCCAAGCGCCAAAAGTATAAATGAAAAAATTGCAAGGCCGCTCGTCAGCGGTATGACCGCCTCGTCCATATTCAGAGTGCCGGTCAATTTCCAGATAATCGCTACGCCTAATATCATAAAGGTATCTGTCCCGCCGATGATTATAAATGTTTTTTTTGCAGCAGCTTTCGCCTTCTCGCCCTCTATTGCTATCAGAAGGTAGAGTGTAAGCCCTAAAAATCCCCAGAAGCCGATAAATATGAGAAGATTATTGGACAAAACAGTCCCGATGGAAGCGGCTATCGTGGCAAGTATATAAGGATAATACAAATTGTAAGAGTCTATGTCATTCTTACCCTTAAGAAACCCTATAGAATACAATATTATAAGCGAGCCGAAGAGCGAAATAAAAAGAAGTACAAATGCCGACAGATTGTCTATCCTCAGCGCCTTCTCTAATCCGAATAAATCCCATGTCGCAGTTTTAATCGTAAAGAGATAATAAGATGCGATAAGCGCAAATAAAGATACGGCAAGCGCAAACAGCGGTCTTACCATGCGCGGGATAAAAGCGCATATCAGGCTCGCTAGAAACGTTACGCCTATGAGCAAAACAGGGTTACTCAATCTTTTTCCCCATCCTCTTTATTAGTTCATTATCCGAAAGTCCTAGAGATTTGCCGATATCCCAGGTCTTATGCTGCGAAAGGTGTATGAGATGCCCCACGTCATACATCATCTTATCATCTTTGTAATTCACAACTGCCAGCCTTTCCGTGCAGCAGTAACACGGGTCTATTGCAGCCAATATTATCGTGGCATCGGCTATGGTCTGGCCGACGATCGTCTTTTTAAATGTAGGAAAATTCATAAACGTCGGCGCACGAACTTTGTGCCTCACCGGGCGGTTTGTGCCGTCGCATCTTATGATATGAATACATTCGCCGCGCGGCGCTTCATGATGCCCTATGCCGTCGCCGGGGGATATCTGCCTTACGCCGGCGTCAATCGGTCCGGCCGGAAGGTTATCAAGGCATTGGTTGATAATCTTTATCGATTCTATAAGTTCCAGGATCCTTACAACAGCCTTGGCAAATACGTCGCCCTCTTTCTGCGTTATGACATTCCATTTCACTTTGCCGTAAGCTGCGTACGGCTCATCGCGCCTTATATCAACATCATAACCGGAAGCTCTGCCGGTTGGGCCGATTGCACTGTAATCTATGGCATCTTCTTTTGTGAGAACGCCTACGCCTTTAAGCCGCACGGCTAAAACAGGGTCATCAAGCACTGCTCCGCGGAACATCTCTACCGCAGGCAAAACTTCGTCATTCAATATCTTTTTATACCGCGGTATCTCGCTGTTATCTATGTCGCGTCTTACTCCGCCCACCTTCATCATGGCGTAATTATTCCTGTTGCCCGATATTGCCTCAAACATATCAAGCACCGGTTCTCTATATCTCCATGCCCACATAAATACGGTGTTATATCCGAGGAAATGGCCTGCGAGCCCGAGCCAGAGAAGGTGCGAATGAACCCTCTCAAGTTCCCCTATTATGGTCCTTATATATAAGGCCCTTTCCGGAGGATCAATGTCGTCTATATCTTCAATGGCATTAACACAGGCTATTGGATGGCTGGACGAACATATTCCGCATATCCTTTCTACAAGATATATCGACTGGTCAAAGCTCTTTGACTCGGAAAGCTTCTCAATGCCGCGGTGGTTCCAGCCGATTCTTACGTCAACGTCCACCACTCTTTCGCCGTCTACAATCAGTTTGTAAAACTCCGGCTCTTCCTGCAGCGGGTGGTAGGGGCCTATAGGTATAGTAACTTTATGGCTCATGTTTCTCCGTGTCGGGGACACTACTTATTCTAACCAGGTTAGATACGTGTAATCCCCCCTATTCTAACCTGGTTAGATATTATTAAGCTTGTATTCTTTTCGCAGCGGATATTTATCCTTCGGCCAGTTGTCGGGTAAAAGCAGCGGTTTTATATCCGGATGTCCCTTAAATTCCACGCCGAAAAGTTCGTGTATTTCTCTTTCTATCCACTCAGCGCCTTTCATGATAGGCAATATGGAATCTACTACACAGTCATTTTTGGGCACATAAGCCCTTATCGTAAATACAAGGCTCAGCCTGTCAAAATTAAAGTGATACATCATCTCTATATTGTCTGGATTATCTATTGCCGTCGCTATGTTAAAACGCGCGCCCAAATCTTTGAAGATAAAACGCACCATGTCGCTTATGTCGCGCCTGTCTATATCCGCATATATGCGCTTGGCGGATTTTTCATGGAAGCGCTGGATTTTGACGCCGAATTTATCTTTTATACTTTTTACTATTTCTTCGCGTATCATTTTTTACCTTTGACCTTATCGATCAGTTTCAAAATTCCGCCTATTATCGCCTCCGGTTTGGGAGGACAGCCGGGTATATAGGCGTCGACCGGAATAATCCTATCAAGCGTCTCCGCTTCTATTGCGTTATAAGAATTATGAAATATGCCTCTGCCTGCCGTGCACGTCCCCACCGCTACCACAAAACACGGCTTCGGCGCCTGTTCATATAATTTCTTTACGATATCTCTGCAATTTCTGTTAACGATGCCTGTGGCGAGAATAACGTCTGCATGCCTTATTGAGCCTATCAGCGTTATGCCAAAACGCTCCAGGTCGTGTCTCGGCGTGAGACAGTCCAGTATTTCTATGTCGCAGTTATTGCAGCTTGCCGTAGACATGTGAAATACCCACAATGATTTGGTCAATGCTTTTTTCTTTAAGTCCATTTTAAGCCCCTAAAAACGCCAAGACAACACTTAATGCCGCAAGAATAGTCACCGGCCCCCAGAAAAACTTCAGCGCCTGGTCTATCCTTAATCTCGGATT
>CAYIQH010000042.1:0-8190 GCA_964365575.1 uncultured Planctomycetia bacterium
CAAGGATGTTACCTTCTTTGTCCTTGGATGTAAAAGGCGGCCATATCAGCCATAAAGAAAACATGATTATGGCTACTATACCGACTATTTTCCACTGCAACGATTTGTTCATGTTAACTCCTATTTTACTTATTCTAACCAGGTTAGTTTTGCCAGATTAAACGCTCATCACCACATCCATCTAATCTGGCAAAACTAACCTGGTTAGATGCATGTAGTACCTGCTATTTATTCACCCATTCCCAGCGTCAAAAAATTCTTCAACCGCCTGCTTCTGGTTGGGTGCCTCAATTTTCTTAATGCCTTTGCTTCTATCTGTCGTACCCTTTCGCGGGTAACCTTAAATATATTTCCCACTTCTTCAAGAGTCCTAGGATATCCGTCGCCGATACCGAACCTCAGCCTGAGGACTTTCTTTTCTCTTTCCGTTAATGTGGAGAGGACATCGCTCATCTGCTCCTTAAGCATCGTATAAGCCGTAGCACTCGCCGGCGAAACTGCCTGTTTGTCTTCTATAAAATCTCCGAACTTTGTATCGCCTTCGTCGCCGATGGGCGTCTGCAGAGAAATCGGTTCCTGCGCTATCTTCAGAATGCCGCGCACTTTCTCTACCGCCATCCTCATCTCGTGGGCGATTTCCTCCGGGGTAGGCTCCTTGCCGTTTTCCTGCACTAATAATCGCGAGACCCTTATCAGTTTATTGATTGTCTCTGTCATGTGGACAGGTATACGTATCGTTCTTGATTGGTCGGCAATGGAACGCGTAATGGCCTGGCGTATCCACCAAGTAGCGTAGGTGCTGAATTTATATCCGCGTTTATATTCAAACTTATCAACCGCTTTCATAAGCCCTATATTACCTTCCTGAATAAGGTCAAGGAAGGACAACCCTCTATTGGTATATCTCTTTGCGATACTGACTACCAGCCTCAGGTTAGCCGCCACCAGCGACTTCTTCGCCTTATTAAATTTGGCTTCTTCCTGTTTTATAGTCCTTATCTTTTCCTTAAGCTGGTCAAATTTAAGGCCTATATCATGTTCGCGCGCCCTGCGTTGCCGGGCAAGCCGATTAAGCACTTTCCGCTTTCGCCTGTTTCTGGTACTGTTTTCATCTCGTACTATCTTCTCCAGGTCATTAAATGACTCTCTAACTTCTTTCGCTATCTCCTCAATAACAGAGCCGACCAGTTTTAACTCAAGGATCGCCGCAAGTATGGACTGGCTTTTTTCTGTATTCTTGAGCCGCTTTTCTACGACTGCGAGCCGCCTGAGCAGATTACCCTTTCTTGACTTAATGTCAATGTTCATCACATCTTCAACATTGACCTTCTCGCTTCTGACTTTCTTAATAAGTTCCAGCGCTTCCCGCTTGGCAACCCTCGTATCAAGGACGCTGTTCCGGAAATCTTCCTCGGTGGCTTCTATCTCTTTCGCAAGCCGTATCTCTTCCTCTCTGGTCAAAAGCGGAATCTGCCCCATCTGGCGGAGATACATCCTGACAGGATCCCCCATGCGCGGCATACGTTCTTCTTCCGGCTCTGCCTCCGGCTTTTCTTCCGCTGACTTTTCCTCAACGGCCTCAGCAGTTTCCGGTAAATCCTCTTCGCTGTCAACGACCTTTATATTCTCGTCGTGTAGTTTCATGAATACATCATCTATCTGCTCTGATGAAAATACATCATCCGGAAGTATCTCGTTAATCTCATCATAGGTGAGGTACCCCTTTTCCCGTCCTACGTCTATAAGCCGCTGCATCTCTTTGTCAAAATCCTTTGAATGCGGATGCGCCTGCTTGGCGGCGCCGGCTCCGGCTGGTTCAGCCTTAGCGGCGCCTGTTTTCTCTGCCTTCTCTGCCTTCGCGGCCTTCTTTGGGCGGCACGCAATTTTTCTGTGACTGCGCGCGATTTTTTCCCTACGGGGCCTTTTTAAAGACATTCTTTTTTTCTTTTTTGCTTTTCTCTTTTTCATCCTGTCCCTTATCTTAGTAGTGCGTGGATTCTTTCATCAGCTGATTATATTTTACGACGAGGTCCGTGACCTTATCATGCTCGCCGGTTTCCTGCGCTTCTTTTATCTGGTTTCGTATTGTATCTAGATGCCTTTTCATATTATCCTTTTTAACCCAGCGGACGCAATCTTCGAGATTACGTTTTTTGTCCGCTACATTTTCCTGCATAGATGCTATGTCAGACAAGAGGTCATCTACGCCGTCTATGCCAAGGCGGTTAATAAGGCTGGTGTAGTTTATCGGTTTTTTTTCTTCGTGCAGCCTGAATATATTTATGACTATATTCTGCGTAAGGCTGTTTCCGAATTCGGTGTGGCTTATCTTCTCTTTTATAATCGGTACCAGCGTATTATCTTCAACCATAAGTCCTATCAAAGTCTTGTCGGCTATACTCAGGTTGCCCATGTCGGCCTTCGTCACCGCATCGCGCGTTTTATCGTCATAAGTTACGCTGCTATACGCCTTTTTCGGTTTTGCCATCTCTGTCCTGAGGCTCGCCTCATCAAGACCGAGCGACTCAGCCAGACGTCTTATATAAGCCGATTTTAATACATCATTATTCACCTTTGAGATCGTCACCAGCATCTCGCCGGCAATTCTCACTTTGGATTCAATGGTATTGCCCTTATGATGAGAAACTAAGCGGCCTAATTTATACTCAAACAAGCCCGTAGGAGCGCATAGTATACTTTCAAAGGCCGCAGTGCCGTTTTTCCTCACAAAACTGTCGGGGTCGTACCCCTTCGGAAGTTCTGCTATTTTAACGTTCATATCTTCCGCAAGGAGGATATCAAGGTTCCGGAGTGTGGCCATCTCGCCAGCCTTATCCGAATCGTATACCATGATTATATTACGGCTATGCCGCCTTATGAGCCTTATGTGGTCCTGCGTAAGAGCCGTGCCGCATGATGCGATGAGATTGTTCACGCCGCCCTGATACGGAATAAGGAGGTCCGTATACCCTTCTACGATAACAGCCGCGTCTTTCTCGGCGATGTGCCTTTTAGTGAAATTCAGTCCAAATAGTGTCTTGCTTTTATTGTATATCGGCGTCTCCGGCGAATTCATATATTTGGGAAGCGCATCATCCATTACCCTTCCGCCAAAGGCTATAACCCTGTCTTTCTGGTCAAAAATAGGAAATATAAGCCGTTTTCTGAACCGGTCATAATAACCTGTCCCATCTGACCTCGGAATAATGAGGCCCGATTTTTCTATTATTGCTTCGCTAAGGCCTTTCTTCTTTAAATACGTAAGAAGCCCGTCCCATGAGTCTGTAGCAAAACCTAATTTGAATTTCGCCGCCGTATCATTTTTAACGCCTCTCTTTACCAGATATTCTTTTGCCTCTTTGCCCTGCGGTGATACGAGTATATTCTGGAAATAGGCTGTTGCCAGTTCATGCGCTTTATATATTCCGCTTAACATGGAATCGGACTTATCAGGGTTACTGGCAGTATATTCGGGTAATACAACGCCTGCTTTCTTTGCCAGCATTCTTGCCACTTCCGGAAACTCCAGCCGCTCGTATTTCATCACAAAACTAAATGCGTTTCCGCCTGCGCCGCAGCCGAAACAGTGGAATATTCCTTTGTCGGGATTTATAACGAATGAAGGGGTCTTCTCGTGGTGAAACGGACAGAGCGCCTTGTAATTTCTGCCCATACGTTTCAGCGGGATATAACCGGATATCACTTCTACTATATCGCATCTATCCAGTATCTGATCCAGGATGTTGTCCGGAATATGCGCCATTATCGTCTGATCCTTACGAACCCGGAACAGGGTATAATTTCAAAATCATCTTTTTTGCAAAGCGAATCCAGAAGCAGGTTAAGGCCCAGCGTATCACTTGATATGTGTCCTGCCACAATTATGTGTATATGCTCTTTCTGAGCTGCCTTGAAATGTTCTTCGCTGAAATGCATTCCTACAAGCGTGCCAACGCCGGCCTGCGACAGCCTCGGAAATACTCTTTTTGAACCTTCTGTGCCGCCCGTCATATCTACCACTATCTTGCCGGCCTTATCTTTTTCCTTGCCCAGCATTATGAAAGCGCCGGCATTCTTATGCGCGGCATCTTTATATTCCGGCACCATATCCAGGACCCTGATGACATCTTTGAGGGTTTTAGGTTTTTTACTGTCTAAAAACTTCTGCAGATAAGTATTTACATGGTTATCGGCAGGGGTATGAATACACATATATGGTATATCAAGCAGCCGTGCCGCGTCAACCGCTCTCATATGATTTGCGGCCGATACCGCTCTTCCCACTTCCGACATGCGCTCATTTAACAGCTCTTTGCTTATTTCATACGGAATGCCGAGGTTTCTGAGTACATCCGCCTGCATATCCATAACATGATAGAAACCCGCCCACGCCCAACCTTCCGGGTGGTGCGCTATAACAAGGTCAACGTCGGTACCTCTCTCTCTTAATCTGTCCGCAATCAGCAATTCCCCTACTTCCATGTCTATGCCGACCATTATTGTCTTTATATCAGCTGCGGGATCGCCGTACAGCATCCTGGTATCATCGTAAGGATGCCTCAATCGTTCCCTGTCAAAGGCATTTTTCCGCATGGCAGATAACTTGTTATACTCTTTCCTGTTTTCAGACAATACCCTTTTTATGTCCGCCTTCCGGCGCGGATCATTTTCAAGTCCTTTTTTGATCGCGAATTCGTAAATATCTTTAAACTTCATGAAAATCCTCCTATGACGGGGTTTATATTTAATGTCCGGAGCAGAATATAATCTAGTTCAGGACTTCGTCCAGCTTATCTTCTTTTTTAGGCTGGAGCATTTTAAATTCCAGAGGTTTTGCGCCTGCTAAAAGCGGATGTATGTCTACCGGCGAAGTAGCGGGAAGTATACTGACAGTCTTTCGATACAAAGTAGCCGCTGCCTGTGAAAAAAATTCGCCGGACAGTGAATTGGCCTTAGCGGAATTTACTACATAACCTATAGGGATAAGAAGAAGCACAAGAAAAATAAAAATAGATACCGCCACTCCCTTACAAAAACCTATTACCGGCCCTCCGATTTTGGATATGACCTTGTTAAAATCGGGCAACACTTCTACCTTTACAAGCTTCTTAATAATAGACTCAACGAGCTGAAATAAAAGATAAACGCACAAAGCAATCAGCAAAAATGAAACCAAATTAGATATATTGAGAGGAATGAAGAGGTATTTCAGCAGAAAATTAGCCCCGGACGAGTAAAAATGTATACTTAGAACTATTGCTATACCTACTCCTAAAACATTAAAAAGCTCGGTAAAAAATCCCCTATGCGCTCCGACGTAAATGCTTCTCAGTATTATAATTAGGAATAAAACGTCTACCCAGTTGACTCTGCTTATCCAATCCAAAAATCCTACCCCCTTTTGCGCAGCTGTAGGGGACGTTTAAACGCCCCCTACAACGTTGTTATAAGTGACAAAAAGTTAAAGGTAAGAGAGTATACCATAGGATTGTACCGTTGTCAAGGCAAGGAGCCGCATTTATGCTATATTATATAATTAGGGCGTAGGTACTGTTTATATCTACCTTTTGTATCCTAACTTTGACACGTTCTGATACATACTTTTCGGCTGTTCTTGCCCCGGAATCATTTAGTAAAATACTGATATATTTATCGTCATAGCCTTTTAGAAGGCCTGTCGCCTTGTCTCTTTCAGCCTCTACCAAAACTTCCGTTGTCTTTTCAAGGAATTTCTTCCGATACTCATACGAGGTATTAAGCGCTAATGCATTCATGATGTTGAACCTTTTGGCGATTGTATCTTTAGGGACTTCGCCTGCAAGACCCGCGGCAACAGTGCCATTTCTTTTGCTGTAAGGAAATATATGGACCCGGGAAGGCCTGACCGCTTCAATAAGTTTGCAGGTATTACGGAAGTTTCCGTCCCCTTCTCCCGGGAAACCAATCAGGATATCTGTCGTAACCGAGACTGCCGGTATCTGGCGGCGGGCAATTCTCATTATTTTCACATAATCGTCAAAAGTATAGGGTCGGTTCATCATTTTCAGTATCTTATTGTCGCCGCTTTGGAATGGCACATGAAGATGTCTGCAGAGTTTCGGAGAGTGTTTGATTGTTTCCAGAAGGTCATTATCTACATATTTCGGCTCTATGGAACTTAATCTTATACGGAAATCTCCGTCTATGCCGGCCAGTTTTACGAGAAGAGGACTCAGGCTCTTTTTAAGAGTCAATTCCCTGCCCCATGCGCCCAGGCATATTCCGGTAAGTATTATCTCCTTAAAACCTTTTCGTACCAGCCGCTCAGCCTCGGCAATTACGGAATCTTCGTCCCTGCTTACTGAACTACCGCGCACAAGCGGCACTTTGCAGTAAGAGCAGAAGTTGCTGCATCCGTCCTGTATCTTTAAAAATGCCTTTGACCTGTCTTTAAAGTCCGATATTTCAAGCGGGTTGTATTTTTTATTAGCGGGCCGGCGAGCGGCAGGCTTTTCAGAATCTATGATGCACGCTATTTTATCTTTATCGGCGTTTTTCATTATAAACGATACACCGGGCACACTCTTTATCTCATCAGTGTCCAATTCCGCATAGCATCCCGTAACGGCAATCTTAGCTTTAGGATTCTGTCTTCCGGCTTTTCTTATCAGGCGGCGGGACTCTTTGTCTGCCTTTTCGGTTACGGTGCAGGTGTTTATCACATAGACGTCGCTCGGCTCACTAAACTCAACTTCTTTATAACCAGACTTAAGAAAAGACTCTCTTATGCTTTGAGTCTCATATTGATTTACCTTACAGCCTAATGTGTAAAAAGCGCACGTTTTCATAATTTGGGGTAATTTGGGGTCAGACCCTCGTTATGTTAACTACACTAGCTAGGGTCTGACCCCAACGCATAGTTTAACATCGCGAGGGTGGCAACTGCTGCGGTGTCACTCCGCAAAACAAGCCCGCCCAGCGAAACCAACAGAGCGCCGCTTTCTTCCGCGCAGGCATTTTCTGCCGGCGTAAAATCACCTTCCGGGCCTATCATAAGTAAAAGCCTCTTCGGGTTTTTCAGACGATTCAGCGCATTTTTAAGAGAAACGGATTTTTCTGAAAGGCATGGCATAATAACGCCGTCATACTTGCAAAAATCTTTTAATAGGTCTTCAAATTGGCGAATCTCTCTTATGCGCGGCAGATCGGTCCTGCCGCATTGTTTCGCAGCTTCGATCGTAATTTTGTGCCATCGCTCAAGTTTATGCTCCTTCCTGCTCTCGCCGGAACGCACTACGGCTCTTTTTGTCTCAATGGGAATAATCTCAGAAACACCCAGCTCGGTAGCCTTCTCCACTATATAATCCATCTTATCTTTCTTAATGAGGGTCTGGGCCAGTGAGATTTCTGCGGAAGATTTCGGGGTTGTAACCGCAACTTTGTCCACACCTATAACTACATTTTTATTTCGGATGGACTCTATCCTGCCGGTATATTCCTTCCCTGAACCGTCGAAGACAGTAACCTCATCACCCTCTTTAAGACGCATAACATCTCGTATGTGGTGGCTCTCTTCTTTCCCCGCGTATATCTTGCCGTTTCTTACTGAATCAGGCGTTACAAAAAATCTACTCATGATAAGCTCACTTCCTGTAAAGTTTCGCGTTCACTTTTGTGATAGCTTCCACCTGTCAATATAACTACAGATATTCCGCTCGCGCCTGACAAAATCCTTAACGCCTGTCGCTGCGGGCAAAAGCGGGGGCGCTTGAACTCGGCGGCACTACCGTACCGCCTCATCCCGCCTTCGGCGGGCCCGCTCCGCGGAACAGCAAGCGCCCTTTTATAAACCGCTTTTTCCCTTGCTCAAGGCTAGATTTTGTAGGGCGCTCGCCGGAATATCGTAGTTATTTGACAGCATTCAATATCTTCAGTTCCGCTCAATATACCATCGTTCGCATAAGATAATATTGATATTCCTCCGAGCGGCCTTAAAAATTTTAGCTTTGAACAAGCCAAAAATCGGTTTCTAAAAGGGCGAAATTTGTCCGCCATTATATGTAAGTTAGCGGCCCCGACGGTACGTCGGGGCGAGGCGACGCGGCAGCGTCAGCCGAGTTATTTCGCCCCCGATTTTTGGCGAAGTGAAAAGCGTTACCCGCTCACCAGCGGGCAAAAATTTTGTAGCCGCGAGGAGAGTATCAATATTAT
>CAYIQH010000043.1:0-7779 GCA_964365575.1 uncultured Planctomycetia bacterium
TTTTATGCGTTAATATTTAGCTGTAAGCTATAAGCTTTAAGCTATATTTTGGTTTTTGCTTACAGCTTAAAGCTTAAGGCTTATAGCTGCTTTTAATGCAACGCTTTATTTGTTTTTCCGCAAATGACAGTTCGTCTTGTTTGGTGGATATCAGACCGTCTATCTTGGCGTAAAGTGTCGCCTTAAGAATTTCTGTAAAACACGGTCCGGGTTGGGCGCCAAGGCGTTTAAGGTCAGCCCCTCTCAGTGAAATGCGCACGCTGTTATATTTGGTTAAAAAATCTTTTGCCCTGCGTTTCAGAAGTCTGCCGCCGCATTTGGCCATTATAAACAGGAGCGTTTCCGAGGAAAGCGGTTCAAGCGCCCTGTATGTCCTGCTGGGTAATATCTCCTTTTTTGCGGATAATAGCGCCATAACTTTCTTCTCTGATTTTTTTTCCGAAATTATCCGGAGCTTATCGTCCCTCCTTATGACAAATCTGTCGCACACCCTGAGAGTTTCGCTAAGATTAAGCCCGTCTATTATGGCCATAAAATAGACAAGCCAGAGGTCACAGGGGCTAGCCATCGAAAAATAATTTCCGTATACCGATGCCAGTTTTTTTACGTTCCGGCAATACTCTTCCTGCGGCGCGCCAAAGCTGATCTTCGGGCTTATGAATCTGAGCTCGTCAAGGCTTTTCATCCTCTTTATAGCCTTTAGAGGGTCTTTTTCCTTCAATAACAGTCTTATCTCCTCCCGAAGCCTCTCGCCTGAAACTTTATTAAACATTTCCGCTTTTACCGCATTGCGTATGAGCCCTGTAGTAAAATCATCTATCCTGAAATCGTACCTCTGTTCAAAGCGTACAGCCCTGAAAATCCGCGTCGGGTCGTCAATAAAACTCTTTTCGTGCAATACTCTTATCCGCCTCCGCTCAAGGTCTTTTACGCCCTCAAAAAAATCTATTAATTCGGCGAAATCTTTCCTGTCTATGCTTATCGCCATCGCATTAATCGTAAAATCTCGCCTGTATAAATCGTCCTTTATGGAGCTCGACTCGACCGACGGAAGCGCAGCCGGATGTTTATAAAATTCTTTTCTGGCCGTCGCTATGTCTATCTTTACCCTTTTGCCTTTCGGCGTAGCCGGCATTATTAACGTGGCGGTGCCGAATTTTTTGTGCTCTACTAATGCCGCACCCATTTCATCCGAAGCATACCTGGCAAATGAAAGCGCATCGCCTTCCACTACAACGTCAATGTCCAGATTCTTGGCTCCTAATAGCAGATCTCTTACAAAGCCGCCCACCAGGTACGCTTTGCATCTTTTATCCTCTGCCAAACCCGCTATCTTTCTGATAACAGGAAGAATGTCCTTCGGGGGCGATAAACGCATACAACCTTTCACGGCCGCGGATGAAACTGCCTGTGTATCATCTTGAGCCTTTCCTTATTGATGTGAGTATAAATCTGAGTGGTGGAGATATTGGCATGGCCAAGCATTTCCTGCACCGACCTTAAATCCGCTCCTCTTTCCAGAAGGTGCGTTGCAAACGAATGCCTTAAGGTATGCGGAGTTATATTCTTATCTATGCGTGCCTTCTTAGCGTATAATTTGATGATTTTCCAGAACATCTGACGCGTCATCTTGTGGCCCAGCCTTGTGAGAAACAGCCCCTTTTCGGAGTCCGACTTTGCAAGGCCCGGCCTTACTTTTTCAAGATACCTCCTGACAGCAAGAACGGCAATTTTACCTAAAGGTACTATGCGTTCTTTTGATCCTTTTCCGAGGCACTTTACTACGCCGAGGCCAAGATTAGCGTCCGACAGATTAAGATTGACTACCTCGGAGACTCTCATTCCGGTAGCATACATCAACTCAAGGCACGCTTTATCCCTTATCCCCATCCAGTCTTTCAGGTTCGGTCTTCCGAGCATCTTGTCCACTTCGTCAGAAGAAAGCGAATCCGGCAGATGTTTCCATAGTTTGGGCGTTTCAATGACACTCGTTACGTCTATTTTAATAAAACCTTCTCTTGCCAGAAATCTGAAAAATGTCTTTATGGCCGCGAGTCCGCGCGCAATGGAATTGGCCGACAGCCCCTTATCCTTCTCCGAAAGCATAAAATCCGTCACGTCGGATTTTTTGACCTCGCTAAAAGAATCCATGCCGTTCTTTTTCATGTAATCGGAGAATTTATCGAGATCTCTTTCGTAAGATACGAGGGTATTTTTGGCAAGGCCTCTTTCCAAAGAAAGATAATCCAGAAACTGAGCAATATTGTCTTTCACGGCTACCCGCAGATTGTAGAATTTTTAATATTATTTACGCAACGGATGCGTTGACGAATCCGTTAGTCCGCTTCTCTTTCCCGATAGTGCTCGACGGCCCGTGGCCGGGATAAACTATTGTTTTATCGTCTAATGCCAGTAGTTTTTCCTTTATTGAACCTATCAGTTTTTCTTCTGAACCATACGGAAAATCAGTCCTGCCGACTCCTCCCATAAACAATGTATCGCCGGTAAATACGATACCGTTTCCTAAAAGCGATATGCTGCCCGGTGTATGACCCGGCGTATGCAAGACTCTAAGATTTAAACCACCGATTTCTATGACATCCCCATCCTCTAAAACACGGCTCGCCTCGGGGCTTTTTATCGAAAGCCCGAAAGACGCGGACATATTAAGCTTGGCATTTCTTAAAAAATCTGCATCCATCCTATGTATGTAGATCGGGGCCTTGAATTTACGATTAGAAGAAATATGATCACCGTGGCCATGAGTATTTATTATGCACTTTATATTAAGCCCATATTTTTCTATCTCCTGCTTTATGCCGTTGCCGTCACTTCCCGGATCTATAATAGCGGCTTCCCTTGTCTTTAAATCGGCAAAAATATAGCAATTGGTCTCAAGAGCGCCAACCACTATCCTCTTTATCATCCTCTTTTCCACTTAATCACCTCCCTCCGTTTTCTAGTCTTCTACTTTGATATATTTATGCATCCTTCTATAGGAAAATTCGTCGAGTACTATTCTTTCTATCCTTTCAACCGTACGGCGGTTACTGACACTGTCTTTCACGCATTCATGGCGTTTCTGAATATCGCCTATCACGGATACGAGATCAGTTATCTGCAGGTCCAGCTTCTTTGCCTGCTCATCCGTAAGCAGGTCTCTCATTGACGTAAGATGTTTCAGCGCTTCATTAGCGCTCATAATGTCCCGCGAATACGATGTGCCCTCGCTCCTCACCAGTTCGGTCTGCCAATTATGCCAGAGGATATAATGGTTTTGATACCTCTGGGGGGCAGGTTTCGCCTTGTACTCCTCTACCTGGTAAAAGGCATATTCTTCTTTTTTGGGCGGACTTTTGCGGATGAACTTTCTCGCCAGCTCTCCGCAGCCGGTTAAACCGATTACCATAGCAGCGATTAATATTATTTTCAGAAAATTTGTAAACATAGAACCTCGATTTCTCACGTCGGGGACACTTTCCTCTAACTTATTCTAACCAGGTTAGATGCATGTAATCCCCCTGGTTAGATACATGCTGAAAAATGTCCCCTCCCGTTATTCTATCATCTCCTTGAATTCTGCTTCGCTAATTATCTTTATTCCAAGTTTCTTGGCCTTGTCATACTTGGATCCGGATTTACTTCCTGCGATCACGAGATCCGTCTCTTTACTTACGCTTGAAGATGCCCTGCCGCCCATCCTGCGGACGATTTCTTCGGATTCATTGCGGCTTATGGACGAAAGGCTGCCCGTGAAGACAACTGTTTTGCCGGAAAGAACACCTTTTTTGGCAATGGCTGCTTCGGACATTCTGACGCCGGCATTCTTTAATTTCTCAAGGACTTTCAGATTCCCCTTGTTGTTAAAAAATACATGAATACTTTCCGCCACGACAGGCCCTATTTCTTTATTTGACTGCAAAGACTCTGCGCTCTGCTTTGCTATTTTGTCTATAGAGCCGTAATTCTGGTATAAAAGCCACGCCACATGCACTCCTACATGGCGTATTCCCAAAGCAAATACGAGGCGAAACAACTCATTCCCTCTGCTCTTTTCTATCGCGTCAATTAGATTTTGAGCGGATTTGTCCGCAAATCTTTCAAGCCGTTTTACATCGTCAAATTTAAGATAATACAGATCGCCGTAATCAGATACCATCTTCTTTTCTACTAACTGCTCCACAACGGCTTCGCCGCACCCTTCTATATCCATGGCGTTGCGCGACGCGAAATGTAATATCCTCTGCTCTATCTGCGCCCTGCACGATACATTATCGCATCTTACGGCTACTTCACCTTCCGGCCTGGCAGTATCAGAGCCGCAAACGGGGCATTTTTTCGGCATGGTGAATTTTTTCTCTCTGCCGGTCCGCTTTTCTTTGACGACGTTGACCACCTGCGGTATGATTTCGCCGCTCTTTTCCACAATAACCGTGTCGCCTATCCGGATATCCTTCCGTTCTATTTCATCTATGTTATGCAGCGTTGAACGCGAAACAATCGTGCCGGACAAATGAACCGGCTTTAATACAGCCACCGGCGTCAGCGTACCAGTACGCCCGACCTGAACGGCTATATCCACAAGTTTTGTTTCTTTCCGTTCAGCCGGAAACTTATATGCTATCATCCATCGCGGACTTTTGGTAGTAGTGCCAAGCCGTTTCTGATAATCAAAAGAATTAACTTTCACTACCATGCCGTCTACATGGTAATTCAGATCCTCTTTTTTATTTTCCCATCTATTACAATACATAATGACATCTTCTATGCTGGAAAATTTTGCTATTTCTGGGTTGACACGCATCCTGAGTTCCTTCATATACTCAAGAAGCTCATACTGGCTTTCTATCTTGACCCCCTCAAAAGCACCTACCCCGTGTATAAATATATTGAGATGCCTCCCGGCAACGATTGCAGGATCCAAAAGTTTCAAAGAACCGGCAGCGGCATTCCTAGGGTTGGCGAATAATTCTTCACCCGCTTTTTCCTTTTCCTCGTTTATTTTCAAAAAATCTTTCTTAGGTATGTAAACTTCGCCGCGGATCTCAATAAGGTTCGGTATGCACTTGTGCCACTTCAGGGCCGGCGGTATGTTCTTTATCGTCATTATGTTCCGCGTGACGTCGTCGCCCTCTTTGCCATCGCCTCTTGTTACTCCGCGAGACATCCTGCCGTTTTCGTAGAGAAGCGATATACTTGTACCATCCACTTTAAGCTCTACGACATATTCGACTTCATCTTGCCTGAGATTTTTTTTGACTCTCTCGTCAAATTCCCTGAGCTCGTCTGCCGTGTAGGTATTATCCATGCTGAGCATGGGAACTACGTGCTTAGCCGTTACAAATTCGCCGGTCGGCCTTCCGCCTATCTTCTGCGTAGGTGAAGCCGACGTTTTAAATTCAGGATACTTTTCTTCAAGAAGTTTCAGCTCTCTCAGAAGAACATCATATTCTTCGTCCGAAACAACAGGCCTGGCCTCTACATAATAAAGCCTGTTATAGTATTCTATCTTTTCCCGCAGATCTTCAATGT
The DNA here is from genome assembly GCA_964365575.1 of uncultured Planctomycetia bacterium. GTDB lineage: Bacteria > Omnitrophota > Gorgyraeia > JAHIPI01 > JAHIPI01 > CAYIQH01. Next base: position 5,533 of record CAYIQH010000043.1, read on the forward strand.
GTTTTTTTATCCGGCTATTTGCCACGCTATCTTCCCTCGCTAAGCCTGTCTGCCAAAACCGGCGGTAACCCTGCATCCCGGATCTTTTGTTGTGCCTTTTTTATATCGTATGAGGCTCTTTTTATCTCCACATAATTTTTATCGGTATCAAATACCACATAACAGGCACGCGGGTCTCCGTCGCGCGGCTGGCCCACCGAACCGACATTTACGATATATGAGGCATCTTTCTCAATATCTACCTTATTTTTAAATAAAAAGTCAGTGCCCTTCTCTGTCTTACGGAAGACAACGGGCGAATGCGAATGGCCGATAAACGAGATACGCGTCTTCATAAGATCAAACATCTTGCCGGCTGCATATACGGTTAATACATAATGAAATTTCTCCGGCTCATCAAGTGAACCGTGCACTACCGTGATATTATCGTCTTTGTAAACCGGCTTCAGGGATTTAAGATAAGCCTTATGAGCGGCCATTAACTGCCTCTCCGTCCACAAGGCAGCTTCCATAGCAAAAGGATTAAGAGAGGAAATATCAAACAGCCCGACACTTCCCCAGTCGTGATTACCCGAGACCACATTGCCGGTAATCTCTTTGGTCATTTTTATCGAGCGTTCAGGCTCTGCTCCGTAACCTACAATATCACCGCCCGAGATATATTCATCTATCTTTTCTTCTTTAAGCGCGCTGATAACCGACTCAAACGCTTCAACATTGGAATGGACATCGGAAAATATACCGTATCTCATAGAAGTATCGCGTAGGGACGTTACCCAAAGGGGCACGCTGCCAGTGAATTGTAAATAACATTAGGTGGCAGGGTGTCCCTTTGGGGAACGTCCCTACGCATGCTATTTCATTTTACCGGCTTCCTTCAGCTTCTCCCTTGCTTTCTCAAGATGAGTCCTCACAATATCAATATGATACTTATCATCCTTAAATATCGTAAGACAACGCTCCCATTGCCTATATTCGGATTCTATATCGCCTTTTTTTCTGTAGCCATGAGCGATCAACCTGTCTATGTAGCTGGGGTGTTTTACTCTGGTAGCCGCCCGGAAATACCTTATCCCCTCGTCATAATTTTTTAACTTGTGATAATATATCCAGCCGAGATTAAACCATAGATCATAGACATTCCTGTTTCTTGCCAGGCCTTCTTTAATGAATTTTATGCCTTCGTCTATGTATTTATCCTTATCAGGGATCCCCGCTTGCTCCGCATAAGCATAACAGTTGTAAGCAAGGTGCCACGCGCCTAACTCCCACGCTTCCAAAAAATGCGGCTGCATCCAGGTTATGGCCCGGAGGAGTGGTGTAACATCAAACCATTTGCCGGTATGCCACATTTCATCTACCTTAAGCCACAATAAATCCACCGCAATTCCGCGAAAGCCGCCTATAACAAAATTGGTAACAAATTCACCCGGCATGACAATCATAGATTCTTCAAGGTCTTCGGTCACGCGGCTATAATTTATTGACGCCTGCAGCACCAGTATCATTATAAAAAAACCGGCCATGACCCCTGCGATAATGCATTTGTGCATGCGGCTGGTATAAAAGGACATTACATCTCCCTCTCGGCAAAGAATAGATATGCCAGGAGCAGCATAATGGCTGAATAAAGAAATCCATAAGACAGCACCTTGCCCATGTATTGCGCTGAAATTTTAGCGCCCAGTACAATGGCACTCTGTACATTGAAGTTTTCAAAATTAGGCAGTATTGTATAAGTAGTCAGGAGTAGCACCTTCATTACCGCACCGGGAAAATCCTCAGCCATGTGAACCAGATAATTAGTCAAGTGGCCCATTATGAATATGAGTATCCCGAATATTATGCTAAATAGTTCGGAGGCCATTGTAGAAACGCATAGCGTTATGGAGGCAAGGACTATAAATTCCATTGAAGTTAATATGAGGGCCTTTATGATTTCTATGTTAAATATTTTGCCTTTCGCGTAAATAAGTATCAGTAAAATCGCACTCATGATTATCATATTGGCGAATATCGCATAAAGTGCGCCTAAAAATTTTCCGAATAGAAACTGCGTCCTGCTCACAGCCTTGGAAAGCACCGTAGTAATAGTCCTTCGCTCTATCTCGCGCGGAAGGAGCCCTCCGGTGACAAAAACCGTTATCAGCATGCCGATAAATCTTATTATGCCGAGTGATGTGTCCTGCATTATCTTTAACTCCTCGCTCGGCGCCAATAGAACGAAAAATCTCGTAGAAGCAATGG
>CAYIQH010000044.1:0-7725 GCA_964365575.1 uncultured Planctomycetia bacterium
GATATCTATTTATATGACATTGACAAGGATAAAACGCGCCGTATGAGAGAATATCTTGATGTCAATGTCACAAATTCGGCCGAGGAACTATGCAACCAGTGCAATGTGATACTCCTGGCGCTGAAGCCTCAGGATATAGAAGAGGCATTGCAGGCGATATGGCACGTTATTGACCTGTCAAAACTTCTGATATCCATAGCGGCAGGCGTAACGATAACTAAAATAAAAAAGCACCTGAAGGAAGAGGTCCGCATTATACGCGTTATGCCCAATATGGCAGCTTTTGTTCATGCCAGTATCTCTGCCATGTGCAGCGATAGTTATGCAACGGCTGATGACAAAAGATTAGCGAAGAATATGTTTATCTCTATCGGAGAGGTTATAGAAGTTGAGGAAAAGCTGATGGATGCGGTTACGGCAATTTCCGGAAGCGGCCCCGCATATTTCTTTTACCTGACCGAGATGCTTGAAAAATGCGCAATAGAAATGGGCATAGACAGAGAAAGGGCAAGGCTTCTTGCGGTTAAAACCGCGGTCGGCAGCGCCCTGCTTCTTACGGACAGCGAAGACAGCGCCGAAACCTTAAGAAAGCGTGTTACTTCAAAAGGCGGCACTACCGAAGCGGCATTCCGTTATTTCAGCGAAAAGAAACTTGAAGATATACTGAAAGAAGGCATAGAGGCGGCGCGAAAGCGCGCTAAAGAGCTGAGCGGGGAGGAATAGTGTTTGTCCTGGGCAATTTTTTAATAGCGATTGCGAATGTTTTAGATATAATCATTCCGCTGATTTATTGGCTGGTCATAATACGGGCTGTTTTGAGCTGGTTCAGCCCCGACCCATATAACACACTGGTCCAGATTTTATACAGGCTAACAGAGCCGATTTTATCACCTTTCCGCCGCATAACACCCTCATACAATATTGGTATTGATCTATCGCCGATTCTGGCGATACTGGCACTTGTATTTTTAAGATATTTTTTAGTTCAAACTTTGCATCAACTGGGCCAGCGCCTTGGTGCGATGTGAGGATAATCATGGGTAAAATAGGAATTATAGGCGGCAGCGGGGTATACGGCGTAGAAGGCGTAAAAAATAAAAAGATGGAGAGGATTTCTACGCCGTTCGGAGAGCCGTCCGACGAATTCATGCTGGGTGAGCTGGAGGGCAGGGAAGTCGTTTTTTTGCCGCGCCACAGCAGGATCCACAGCGTGCTTCCGAGCGATCTCAATTATCGCGCAAACATATACGGGATGAAAAAGCTGGGAGTGGACAGGATAGTTTCAATAAGCGCTGTCGGGAGCCTCAGAGAACACTTAAAACCGCTTGATATGGTAGTGCCTGATCAGTTTGTTGACAGGACAAATCAGGCCAGAAGGTCTACTTTTTTCGGCGACGGCATTGTGGCACATGTATCGTTTGCGGATCCTGTATGCCATCACCTTTGCGATGTAGTGTATCAGGCCGGCAAAAAATGCGGCGCCACGGTCCATAAAGGCGGGACGTACATAAACATGGAAGGGCCGGCATTTTCGACGAGGGCAGAGTCGCTTCTTTACCGGATGTGGGGAATGGATATAATCGGCATGACGAATATGCCGGAGGCGAAATTGGCGCGGGAGGCGGAAATTTGTTTCGCGACGCTTGCCATGGTGACCGATTATGACTGCTGGTATGAGAAATGTAAAGAAGAAGTAAGTATGGATATGGTAATTAACAATATGAAAAAGAATACCGAGATGGCAAGGAAAATTATAAAAACGGTCGTAAGCGATATGCCGGAAAGGCGGGACTGCGAATGCGGCTCAAGCCTCAGGCACGCCTTTGTTACGCCAAAGGAATTGGTCCCTGCGGATACCCGCAGAAAACTGGATATTATCATCGGGAAGTATTTAAAATAACATGGAATATAAAGACACAATAAACCTGCCGAATACGGATTTTTCAATGAAGGCTAATCTTCCCCAACGGGAGCCTGAGATGCTGAAGCGCTGGGAAGATATGCGGATATACAGCCGTCTTATGGAAAAAAAGAGCATGGCCGGAAAAAAATATATACTGCACGATGGGCCCCCTTATTCCAACGGTGACATACACATGGGCCACGCATTGAATAAGATTCTGAAAGATATCGTCGTGAAGTTCAATACGATGGCCGGTTGTCAGGTGCCGTTTATCCCCGGATGGGATTGTCACGGCCTCCCCGTAGAACACCAATTGATGAAAAATCTCAAAATAGAGAAGGGGGACATGCCACAGGTAGAGTTCAGGGAGAAGGCCCGTGATTTTGCCCTTAAGTACGTGGATATTCAGAGAGGGCAGTTTAAAAGGCTTGGCGTATTCGGGGATTGGGATAATCCGTATTTGACACTCAATCCTAAATATGAAGCCGCTATAGTGCGGTCTTTTGCCGCGCTCGTAGAAAAAGGCTATGTCTACAAAGCGCTGAAACCCGTAAACTGGTGTTTTAAGTGTGAGACGGCGTTAGCAGAGGCAGAAGTCGAATACGAAAATCATATATCGCCGTCTATTTTTGTCAAGTTTAAGATAGCGGACGTCGATAAGTTTAAGAAGGCCGCAAAAGCCGCGGTGACAGGCAACGTATATGTATTGATATGGACGACAACGCCATGGACGCTTGTGGCAAATGTGGCGATTGCGTTATCACCAACCCTGAGATACGTCCTCATTAAAAGCGGTAACGATCATTTGATATTAGCCGAAGAACTCTTGAGTGCTGTAAGCAAAAAAATCGGCATGGGCGAGCCTGCCGTGTTAGCTTCGTTTTACGGAAGCGAAATGGATGGGCTTGATTGTATCCATCCTTTTATCGACCGAAAGTCAAAGATAGTCCTAGCTGATTATGTTTCACACGAAGAAGGTTCGGGCTGCGTTCATACGGCGCCGGGCCATGGCCAGGAAGACTATGTGACGGGCAAAAAGTATAATCTGCCGACTATGATGCCGGTAGATTCAAAAGGCAGGTTTGACGATACGGCCGGCGAATTTGAAAAGATGCACGTCTTTGACGCCAACAAGAAGATAATAGAAAAACTTAAGGATGCAGAAGCTTTAGTTTATACCGAACCGATACAGCATACTTACCCGCACTGCTGGCGGTGCAAAAATCCCATAATATTCAGAGCAACCGCCCAGTACTTCATAAATGTTGACCATGATGATTTGAGGCGGAAATCCGCTGAAAATATAGAAAATAAAATAGAATGGCTGCCGGCGGCGGGCAAAGAGCGCATTTCGGCGATGGTGAAAAACAGGCCCGACTGGTGCCTATCAAGGCAGCGCTTATGGGGCGTGCCGATAGTCGCGTTCTACTGCACATCCTGCAATGAATTGCTGCTTGACGGAAAAGTCATTAATCATGTCGCGGACATATTTGAAAAAGAAGGTTCCAACGCGTGGTTCGGCAAAGATCCATCCGAACTTCTACCGAATGGCACAACGTGCAAAAAGTGTAAAGGCAGCACTTTTTTCAAGGAATTGGATATATTGGATGTCTGGTTTGAATCCGGGGTAAGCCATCAGGCGGTATTGAAGCCGCGCAAAGAATTTCCGGCAGATCTTTATCTTGAAGGGAGCGACCAGCACCGCGGATGGTTTCAGTCCGCGCTTTTGTCATCAGTGGCTATAGACGGAGTGCCTCCTTATAAAACAGTGCTGACTCATGGTTTCGTCGTTGATGGAAGCGGAAAGAAGATGTCAAAATCCATGGGTAATGTAATATCCCCCGAACAGGTGATGAAAAAATACGGCGCGGATATATTAAGGATATGGGTTGCTTCCTGTGATTACAGCTACGATGTAAGGCTTTCCGATGAGATACTTGCGCGCCTTGCAGAGGCCTACCGAAAAATACGGAATACGTGCAGGTTTATGCTGGGGAATCTGAGTGATTTTGATCCCGGTAAAGATGTACTGCCGATAGACCAGCGGTCCGAGATAGACAGGTGGGCGCTTTGGCGCACTTTGTGTTTACTGGAATCAACAGAAGACAATTTCAGGCATTTTACATTTCATAAGGTGTTTAGTTCTATTTATAATTTTTGCGTAGTAGATATGTCATCCGTATATCTGGACGTACAGAAGGATACTTTGTATACGTCCGGCAGAGATTACGTCATAAGGCGAAGCAGCCAAAGCACGTTGTTTGAGATAATCACGATTTTATCCAGGGTCATGGCGCCGATATTGTCATATACTGCCGACGAAGTTTGGGGATGTATACCTAATCATAAAAGCACGGAGAATATCCATCTGGAAGATTGGCCTGACGCCAGAGTGCTGAAAGAACGGCTGAGCGCCAATTTCAAAGATAAAGATATGGAACTGTGGAGCGGCATGCTGCTTCCGTTAAGAGGAGGTGTTTTAAGGGAGCTTGAAGAAGCCAGGGGCAAAGGGCTCATAGGCAGCGCCCTTGAGGCAAAGGTAATCTTGTATAGCGAGAATAAAGAATGGCTGGACCTTTTTAATTCCAAAAAACAGATACTTGCATCGCTGTTTATAGTTTCGTCCGTAGAAATCTCTATGCGGCCTCCGGAAAACGGAAAATCAGCGGAAGTAATTCCGGTCAGTGTCGCAGTAGCAAAAGCGGACGGAGAAAAATGCCAGAGGTGCTGGAACTACAGCGTTCGAGTGGGTGCCGATAAGGAACATCCTGCCCTTTGCGCTAAGTGCGTTAAAGTAGTAAGAGAATATCAAACTCGTGAAGAAAGGATAGGTTAGATGAACAAAACAGAACTGGAAAAATTCAGGAAATTACTGCTTCAAAAAAGAGAAGATTTAATGAGCGATGTCAACCACATCACGGAAGACACGCGCAAGAGTTCGCAGAAAGAGGCATCCGGAGACCTTTCTGCCTACAGCCTGCACATGGCCGATGTTGCGTCCGATAACTACGACAGGGAGTTTTCCCTGAACGTTGCTTCAGGCGAACGCAACACGCTCCTGGACATTGATGAGGCGCTTAAAAGGATGAAGGACAAGACGTACGGCAAATGCAGTACATGCGGAAAGAGTATTTCCAAAAAACGGCTTCTGGCCGTGCCGCATGCGAAACTTTGCATTCCGTGCAAGCGTAAAGAGGAGCACAAATAGTGAAGATGCGTGCCGCTATAATAGTGGGCGTATTAGTTTTAGTCGACCAGCTGGCTAAATTTTTAGCGACAGCTAACCTCAAATTAAACGAAAGTTATTCCGTACTCAAAGGCATCTTCCACCTGACGCTGGTGCACAATAGCGGCGCCGCTTTCGGCTTTTTCAAACAAAGAGCGGCGGTATTTATTTTCGTATCCATCGCAGCGATCTTCCTCATACTTTTCTATGCCAGGAGATTCCGATATGATTACCGTTATGCCCGCGCAGGATTAATATTAATATTAGCTGGAGCAATAGGCAACCTGATAGACCGGCTGAGGCTGGGGTACGTCGTTGATTTTCTTGATTTCAGGATATGGCCGGTTTTTAATTTTGCGGATATGTTCATATCTCTGGGCGGGCTGCTTTTGGTGTACCATATCTTAACATTCAGGAAAGCGGGCTAAGGTATTACAATGCACCCCATATTGTTTCAAATCGGCAGTCTTAAAATTTATTCCTACGGTGTCATGGTGGCATTAGGTTTTTTGTTTGCTGTTTACCTTACCGGCTGTGAGGCGAAAAGAAGAGGGGTATCTTCGGAGAAGATATTTGATATATACCTATATGTAATGATCTTCGGCATCATCGGCGCGAGATTATTACATGTCATTCTGGATATCGGCTATTATGCCGGCCGCCCTCTGGACATAATCATGATAAATCGCGGCGGGCTGGCTTTTCAGGGCGGCCTGGTGTTTGGTATTCTCGCTGCTATTATCGCCATAAAAAAATCAGGACTCCCGATTTTAAGTACCGCGGATATGATGATTCCGTATGTCGCGCTTGCGCAGTCTATAGGCAGAATCGGATGCTTTCTGAATGGCTGCTGCTATGGCGCGTCAGATATTCATCCGACCCAGATTTACCTGTCCATGTTTTTTCTTGCTATGTTTGTCGTTCTGAAAAAGATTTATGAAAATAAGAAGACGGACGGCATAGTTTTTGTGTGGTATCTGCTTTTATTTTCATCCGGCAGTTTTTTTATGGATTTTTTACGGGGCGATCTCGCCGTAGTATATTTTAACCTTAGAGCGTCACAGTTTATTTCGGCTGTAATATTTTTACTGGGACTATTCATACTGGCGGGCCTGAGATGGAAAACTATACATTCACGGTAGATGCCGGAGGCGCCGGTTTAAGGCTGGATAAATATCTTGTAGAGCGTTTTCCGAAAGACATATCACGGACGCATATCCAGAGACTTATAACCGGTGAAAAAGTGCTTGTAAACGGCACTCCCCGGAAAAATCATTACCGGCTTGAAAGCGGTGATTTTATAGAAGTGGAGATGGCAAGGCCGCGGAAGATAGATCTAAAAGCAGAAGACATACCGCTGGCAATTGTTTATGAGGACGACAGGCTGATAGTGGTGGACAAACCTGCGGGGATGGTAGTCCATCCCGCACCGGGGAATTATTCAGGTACACTTGTCAACGCGCTTCTCTATCATACCGGCAAGCTTTCGCCGTCGGCAGAACTGAAGCCCGGAATCGTTCACAGGCTGGACAAGGATACCTCGGGCCTTATTATTGTGGCTAAGGATGAAGCTGCGCATTCATTTCTAGCGAGGCAGTTTACCAAAAGGACTACGGATAAAAGGTACATAGCCGTTGTGGACGGCGTGGTCGAGCTGGATAATGGCATCATAGATGAACCTATCGGCAGGCACCCGCGCGACAGAAAAAAGATGGCGGTGAGAATTTCCGAATCGCGAAACGCCGTGACCAGGTATAAGGTCTTAGAAAGGTTCAAAAATAGCACGCTCCTGGAGGTGAAACCCGAAACAGGCAGGACGCATCAGATACGGGTGCATATGGCTTATGTCGGGCATCCGGTCATAGGCGATGCTACTTACGGCACAAATAAAATAGTTGACTTAATCAAGCGTCAGGCGCTGCATGCGGCAAGCATATCGTTTTTACATCCAACGACTAAGGGCCTTAAAAGATTTGAATCGAAATTACCGGAAGATATGAAATCGCTTATTGAAAAATTAAGGGCTAATTAAGTTGCATTTTTAAAAACATGTGGTATAATTATACAAACGTTATTATTATTTTTTAAGAGAGGACTTATGCTTAAAGATATGAAATCGTTGGGCGCAATTGTAGTCGCTGGTGTATTTTTACTCAGTACTGTTATTCTGCTCGTAATGTTTGCGGGCGAGAGAAGCTCAAAGATTGCCCTCCAGAACGAGCTGGCCGAAGTGATGAAGGCGAAGAAGAAGCTATCGCAGGAAGTTGAAGAGGTTAAAACCGCAAAGAGCGATCTGGAGATGAAGTTGAGTTCTTTGGAGGCGCAGACGAAGGAACTGGGCGACAGTTATGAAAAGGCAAAAGCGCAGAGCGAGAATCTGAAACAGGAGCTTACGAAAAAAGATACGGAGTTAAGCGGTATAAGAGGCCAGATCAACACCGTTACCAGCGAAAAGCAAAACCTGCAGTCACAGCTTGATCAGGAAAAGACCAAGTATAACCAGCTGAAAGAACGCGTAGATAAGCTGGTGGCGGTCAAAGATGAACTTGAAAAGAAGATTAAAGAGATGTATCCCAACGGACTTTCATTCTGGCAA
>CAYIQH010000045.1:0-7490 GCA_964365575.1 uncultured Planctomycetia bacterium
GCGCTCACATGGAGGTTCCGTGTTGATTTGGGCTTGTAAGTTTGGCGGAGAAAGCCATTGCCGACTCAGGCAAAAATATTCCATTTAAAGAAATTACGATCAGCATCCGGGGTGAGATTCTGTCTAAAAAATAAAAAGGAAGGTTGCTATGGCCGCTATAAAAATATGTCAGGATCTTTACTGGGTAGGCGCGGTTGACTGGAACGTCAAGAGTTTTCACGGCCATACTTACACCACCCAAAGAGGCACTACATATAATGCCTATATAATTCTCGAAGTTAAAATCAAGTTATTCGATACCGTTTATTGGCCGGTTTCATCCGAGTTAATTGAGAATATAAAAGGGCTTATCGGCTCCCGTAAAATAGATCACATCATAGTAAATCATGTTGAAACAGACCATTCGGGCGCCCTTCCTGCGGTATTGAAATTGTACCCGGAGGCAAAAGTATTCGGCACGGAAAAATGCAGAGAAGGCCTCAATAAACACTATTATTGCAATATGGATTTTCACGCCGTTAAGACCGGCGACAAATTAAAATTGGGCAAAAAGACCCTTACATTTATTGAAGCGCCCATGATACATTGGCCGGACAGCATGTTTACATACATGATTGAGGACGGGATTCTGCTGCCGAATGACGCTTTTGGCCAGCATTACGCTTCGTCCGAAAGATTTGACGACGAAGTAGACCATTGCGCCCTAATGGAGGAGGCGGCTAAATATTACGCCAATATCCTCTGGCCGTTAAGTTCTTTGATCCTTAAGAAGATAGAAGATGTGCAGAAGATGAACATTCCTATAAAAATGATAGCCCCCAGTCACGGAATAATATGGCGTAAAGATCCGATGAAGATAGTCGATTCCTATGTATCGTGGGCAAAGAACGATACAAAAAACAAAGTAGTCATAGTGTATGAAACTATGTATGGCGCTACCGAGAAGATGGCGAGGAAAATAGCTGAAGGGATCGCAGCCGCTGGGATTTCAGTTAAATTATTTGATATTAGTACTTCAGACCGCACGGAAGTAATCAAAGAGATGCTTGACTCAAAAGGTTTCATTATGGGCTCCTCAACGCATGATAATGATATGCTGCCTGCAATTGCAGGTTTTCTTGAGTTCGTAAAAGGGTTGAAGCCTAAAAATAGGATAGCCTTTGCCTTCGGTTCTTATGGCTGGGGCGGCGGCGCGGTAAAATCGGTTGAGGAGATGCTGAAAGCCGCGGGTATAGATATTGTACAGCCGCCGCTGACGGTCAAGTATGTGCCCGATGAAAAAGAATTAAGCCTTTGCTATGAATTTGGCAGCAATTTTGCCAAAAGTTTGCGAAAATAGGAGCGTATATGGATAAATATAAATGCACGGTATGCGGTTATGTATATGACCCTGAAAAGGGCGATCCCACTCAGAATGTAAAACCGGGTACTTCTTTTGCGGACCTGCCTGACACCTGGGTCTGCCCCGAATGCGGCGTCGGTAAGGATATGTTTGAAAAGATCTGAGGATAGCATGAGTAAATTGCCTGCCGAAGTAATACAATTTTTCCAGAAGCAAAGATTTGTCATCGTATCTACGGTTGATTCCTATAATATGCCGCATAATTCCTGTAAGGGCATAGTGGATATGGATGCGAATGGAAAAATATATCTCCTGGACGTCTACAGAGGCAAAACATTAACCAACCTGCGGTACAATCCAAATATCAGCATAACAGCCGTTGATGAGCATAGATTTATGGGCTACTGCCTAAAAGGCAAAGCAAAGTTAGTGGATAAGCAGGATTTGAATCCACGTATTATCAAAGCATGGGAAAAGCATATCGCGAACCGCATTACACACCGCCTTCTGAAAAATATACACGAAGAAGATGCCAAGGGGCACAAGCGCCATCCGGAATCAGCATTACCTAATCCGGAATATATGATAGCGATGGAAGTCAGTGATATAGTCAGCCTCATGCCTTCTCATATACGGCAGTGATATACAACGCTAACCAGGTTAGAATATGTGGGATTACATGTATCTAACCTGGTTAGAATAAGTAAAAAAAGGAGAATAAAAAAATGAAGAGCATAAAGGGCACAAAGACAGAGAAAAATCTTTTGGCTGCATTTGCGGGTGAATCGCAGGCAAGAAACCGCTACACGTATTTTGCAAGCGTGGCAAGAAGTGCCGGTTACGAACAGATATCGGCGATATTCCTGGAAACGGCGGACAATGAAAAGGAGCACGCCAAGAGGTTTTTTAAACTTCTGGAAGGCGGCGATGCGGAAATCACAGCCGTCTATCCTGCCGGCATAATAGCCGATACCCCTAAGAATCTGGAGGCTGCTGCGGCAGGAGAGCATCTTGAATGGACCAAGCTTTATAAGGAAGGGGAAGAAGTGGCACGCAAAGAAGGGTTCGAAGAAGCTGCTCGGCAATTTGAAGGCATAGCCAAAGTAGAGGTGCAGCACGAAAAGAGATATAGAAAACTATTGCAGAACATCAAAGAAGGTAAGGTATTTAAAAAAGATATGGTAGTTAAATGGAAGTGCCGCAACTGCGGTTATATTCAGGAAGGCGCAGAGGCGCCGAAAGAATGCCCTGCCTGCGCGCATCCGCAGGCTTACTACGAACTGATGGCTGAAAACTATTAAGATAATGAAATCTCCCGATACGGTAAAGGTGCTGGGAATAAACGGCAGCCCGCGCTCCGGCGGCAATACCGATATTGTTATCGACAAAATCCTGGAAGCCGTCAGAAATAACGGCGCGAGCGTTGATAAGATTATCATAAACGACCTGGATTTCAAGTATTGTCAGGAATGCGATGATCCGGATGAGAACGGCAATTGTAATTTCAAAGATGATATGAGTACGGTATATAAGAAATTCAAAGAGGCAAATGCTGTTATACTAGCTTCTCCTATATTTTTCGGCAGCATCAGCGGCCAGGCAAAGATGATGATAGACCGGTTTCAATGCGCCTGGAGGGCAAAGTATATACTAAAGAAAGACGCGTTTCCGGAGAAGAAAATAGGCGCTTTTATCGCCGTAGCGGCATCTAACAGAAGAGATTTCTTTGAAAACGCAAAATCGATAATCAAAAACCTTTTTGCGACTCTTAATATAGAATACAAAGAAGAGCTATTTTTTTCGGGTATAGATGAAAAGGGTGAGATACTCAAACACCCGGACCTTCTTGAAAAAGCATATAAGCTGGGAGAAAGTATAAGCAGGGCGCTTATTAAGGGGGGATCTAATGGCTAATGTGTTTTCCGGCAGCGAGATAGTATCGTTCGGCATCCAGATAGAAAAGAACGGCATGGATTTTTATAAGACACTTGCCGAAAAAGCAGAGAGCGGCGAAGCTAAAGACATATTCAGGTTTCTCGGAGGAGAAGAGGAAAGGCATATACTTGTATTCCAGAAAATACTTGATTCGGTAAGAGGATATGAACCGCAAGAGACATATCCGGGCGAATATTTTGCGTATATGAGTATGCTGGCAGACCAGTACGTCTTTACGCAGACTGGCAAAGGAAAAGAAACGGCCAAAAATACCAAGAATGACAAAGACGCTATAGATGCGGGGATAAAATTTGAAAAAGAGTCTATTGTTTTTTACGAAGAGATGAAGAGGGTGGTGCCGGAAGACCAGGCAGCGATAGTTGATAAGTTGATAGATCAGGAAAACAGCCACTTGTTTAAATTATTGAAACTAAGGAGGGTTATTTAGCCATGGCAAAAGATATTAAGGTATATAGCACTCCGGCGTGCCATTATTGCGTAAGAGCAAAGCAGTTTCTCAAGGATAATAATATTTCATTTGAAGACATTGATGTTTCTGCCGATATAAAGAAGGCTCAAGAGATGATGGATAAATCCGGCCAGATGGGTGTGCCCGTACTGGACATAGATGGCGAGATTATCGTAGGCTTTGATAAAGATAAGATAAAGGAATTACTGCAGTTGCAACTCTAACCTGGTTAGAATAAGTGAGTCATATGTACGACATTATCATCATAGGAGCAGGCCCTGCGGGAATCACGGCAAGCGTATATGCTGCCCGCAAAAAGATGAAAGTCCTGGTAGTTACCGAAGATATTGGCGGCCAGGCGGCATGGAGCGGCGACATAGAGAATTATACCGGATATCAGTTTATTACCGGCCCGGATCTGGCAGAGAAATTTGAAGAGCATTTACGCCGCTATGACATAACGGTCAAAGAGAACGAAGCGGTTTTAGCGCTTATAAAAAAAGGCGAAACAATAGAAGTAAAAACAGAAAAAGGCACATATGAATCAAAGACAGCGATAATTGCTTCAGGGAAAAGATCCAGAGAGCTTAATGTGCCGGGCGAGAAAGAGTATAAGAACAGAGGCCTTACATACTGCGCTACCTGCGACGGGCCGTTATTTTCCGGCAAGGACGTGGCTATTATAGGCGGCGGCAATTCAGCCCTTGATGCCGCACTGCAGATGATCAATATTGCCGGCCACGTGTATATCGTGGATATAAACCCCAAACTTGGGGGCGACCCGATAATGCTGGAGAAGGTTGTAAATAACGCGAAAGTGACTGTTATGAATAACGCAAGTGTCAGTGAAATTAAAGGCGAAAAGATAGTCACAGCCATAAAGGTCAAAACAAACGGCGCAGGAAAGGAGATCCCGGTTCAGGGTGTTTTTGTGGAGATAGGCCTCACGCCGAATAGCGAATTCGCCGGAGATGTGGAGAAGAATGAACATGGCGAAATAAAAGTAAATTGTTACAACGAAACGAATGTACATGGGATCTTTGCAGCGGGCGATGTCACAGATGTCCCGGAGAAACAGATAATAATAGCGGCAGGAGAAGGGTCAAAGGCCACACTGTCGGCATTCAGATATTTAAGCAGGAGCAGGCTATAGATGAAAGAACTGATATCGGAATACAAAAAAAGAAAAGATTCCATAAAAAAACGCCTGAAAGAATTCAGCGAAGTCCATAAGTCTAAAGACGAGGATATATTTTCCGAATTATGTTTCTGTCTCTTGACCCCCCAGTCAAAGGCTGTTTATTGCGATAAGGCAGTGAAAGAGCTTGTCTCCTCGGGCCTGCTTTTTAAGGGCAATGAGGATGTCATAAAGAATATACTGAGAGGAAACGTAAGATTTCACAATAAAAAAGCAGCATATCTTGTAGGTGCAAGAGAGTTTTTCAGAGATGGCAAAAAATTGAATTTAAAAGGAAAACTGGATATCACCAATACTTTCAGCGCACGTGAATGGCTTGTGCGCAACATCAAAGGACTTGGTTATAAAGAAGCCAGTCATTTTTTGAGAAATATAGGGCTCGGGAAAGATATAGCTATAATAGACAGGCATATACTAAAGAATTTAAAGAAATACGGCGCTATAAAGCGTATACCGGCCTCTATAAGCAGGAATAATTATATCGGCCTGGAAGAAGCGATGAGAAATTTTTCCAAAAAAGTAAAAATCCCCATGGAAGAACTGGACCTCCTGTTTTGGTCCGCCCAGACAGGTTTTGTGTTCAAATGAAGCGTGTAACCACGAGGAGGGTATATGAAGAAAGTGATAGCACTCGCGTTGATAGCCGCATTCGTGCTTGTGGCCGGCATTGCGCTGGCTGATGAAAGCGGGACGAGCGGTACCTGCGAAAAAGGCGGAGCTGAGCTGAATTGTATGGCAAACTGGCTCACCTCTCATTTGAGATGGGGAAGCGGCGAAAAATCCGGAACGGCAAAAGAGCCCGCACCGGCACTTACCGATGAAGAGCTAAAGATGCAGCGAGAGAATACCGGCATGGGAATGAGAGGCAGAATTAAATAATAATACGTTTAATTATCGGGTGAGTTCCGACGGCAGGCTGTCTATTAATTTCAGAAGGTCGCTGTAACTTTTGACGCGGGATATCTGGTCGCGTGCCTCAGCAGCGTAAGGGAAACCCCTCAGGTACCATATTGCAATTTTTCGCATGAATCCTACCTTAGAAGCAGGTTTTGAATCCCTGTATTTATCAATATAACCCAGATGTTTTTTCAGGGTTTTTTTCTTGGCCGTCATGCCGGGTTCGGGCGCTGTCTCGCCGCTTTTGAGATAAGTTTCTATATTTTTGAATATCCAGGGATTGCCGAAAGCGCCCCTCGCCGCCAGTATTCCATCGCATCCGGTTTCATCAAACATCTTCTTAGCCAATTGCGGCGTGAATACATTACCGCTTCCAAAGATGGGGACAGTAAGAGATTGTTTTATACTTTTTATTGATTCGTAATCTACATCGCCTCCGTAACCCTGTGCCTGCGTCCTGCCATGGACAAAAACGGCGGCAGCGCCGTTTTCCTCGCACTTTCTGGCAATATCCACAATATCTTCCAGGTATCTCTTATGGTAGCCTACGCGCATCTTTACAGTCACCGGAATATTAAGAGAAGAAGACAGCTTCTTAACTATCTTGTACAAAACTGCCGGTTTTTCGAGCAGATATGCCCCCGCGCCTTTTTTTACTACTTTTTTGACTGGACAAGCGCTGTTTATGTCAAGAAATGATATGTCTGCCGTAGCGACGAATTTTTGGGCCGCGTCCAACATGAGAGCAGGGTCAGCGCCTAAAAGTTGTCCCGCTATAGGCGAGTCTTTTTTTATTGTTTTTAATATACCTTCGACTGTTTGTTTATGGTTACGCGTTAGGGCGTTGGCATCTACCATTTCAAAAAAACAGAATTTTGCGCCCTGTTCGCGGGCGATCAGCCGGAAGGCTAGGTCCGAGCAGCCTGATAGCGGTGCCAGGAATATGTTTGTGTCTATTTTTACAGAGCCTATTTTTATCATGCTGCTATTATAGTGCAATTCGGCGCTTTGTCAAACAAGATATGAAAATACTTCTTGCCCCTTCCCGCCTGCCTGCTATATAATGCAAGATATATATGGTTTTAAAGTGCACTATGCCCCCAAAACAAAATTCATATTTTTTAAGGCCCGTTCCTTATGAGCTAAATATCGGAATAATGTGTATCGCGGGCCTGCTCCTGGCCCTGTTATTCTATAAGAATACCGCCTGTAACGGCTTTATTATCCTTCTTTTTATCGTATTATTTTCAGTTGGTATATCTTTTTGGCTGCTTGCCGGGAATATCTACTGGAGCTACTTCGACATAGCAGCTTTTTCTATAATCGCCTATATGACCGTTTAACTCTACAAAAAGCACGGCCACTGAAAAAAATTTCAATCTGCCTTTTGGTTCGTGTAAAAAGTTATAAATAGTTAAGTGCACAACTATATATAAATAAATATGTTACGTATATAAAACGCAAAAAGTTGAGTTTTACTGAAACTTTCTTAACATTGTAAAAAAAGTTTTTCACCTCACCTTGACATTTCACTTCTCATCGTGTATACTAACTAGGAATACATAAAAGACCCAGAAAGAGGGTGATGGCAATGAAACGAAACATACAAGGATTTACATTAATCGAACTTTTAGTCGTCATAGCCATAA
>CAYIQH010000046.1:0-7481 GCA_964365575.1 uncultured Planctomycetia bacterium
GATTTCTGCCTCTGCCAGCAACACATTCATGTGCCCGGGCATTCTACCTGCTACGGGGTGAATAGCAAATTTTACCGTAATTCCGCGTTTTTTGAGCTGATCGTAGAGATCCCGCACCTTATGTTGAGCCTGTGCAACGGCCATACCATAGCCGGGGATAATCACGACCAAATTGGCCTGTTCCAGAATCTGCGCGGCGCCTTCCGGTGTTTCAGCTTTATATATCTTCTCCTCACCGCTGGCCTTTACTGCCTGCACCTGGCCGAACGCGCCAAAGAGCACGTTCGTAAACGAACGGTTCATGGCTTTACACATGATGATGGAAAGAATCAAGCCGCTCGAACCGTCGAGCGCACCCGCCGTAATCAGCAGTTTATTATTGAGTACGAAGCCCATCGCTACGGCCGAAAGCCCCGCATAGGCATTTAGCATAGAGATGACTGTGGGCATGTCCGCTCCGCCGATAGGGATAATTAGTAACACGCCAAACAGTAACGCTATGCCGATGATTACCAGAAATACCGCGGAAGCCCAATTTGCGACAGGGCTCAGGATTATTGCCACACCCAGCACCAGGGCCAGCAGAAGCAGGCCAATGTTGCTGACGTTCTGCAGCGGATAAGTTACGGGACGCTGCGGAATCCATTTGATTCCCTGAAGCTTCCCGGCCGCCATAAGGCTGCCGGTGAAAGTCAGATAGCCAAGGACGATCTCGACAATAATGGCCGTCATGCGGAAAGTCGTTAGGTTGTGTTGCGCTTCATTCAGCCACAAGAAATATTCGGCTGTACCTACGAGGCCTGCTGCCAGGCCGCCGAATGAGTGGGAAAGCGCGGTTCGTTGTGGAACGGCAGTCAGAGGAACGCGTGAAAGAGGCACGCCAACGGCGAAGCCTATGCTGATTGCTATCACAATCCACACGTGGTGGATAATAATCGCCGGCTGCGCCCATGTCGCTATTATTGCAATAAACATTGCCGCCACTCCGGAATAAACTCCGCGGCGGGCGCTCTTCGGATCATTCATCCAGTGCAGAGCAAAAATGAACAGCGCCGTTGCGACAACGTAGGAAAGCTGGGTAAACGCGTAGTTCATTTCCGTTCCTTATCTACCTTAAACATCTTGAGCATGCGGTCTGTGATAAGAAAACCGCTTACGATGTTTGTCATGGAGGCAAATAGGGCGACGGCTCCGAGAATGCGTATGGGTAACGGGTGATCCGAACCGGTAACAATGATAGAGCCGACAACGGCAATCGCCGATATTGCATTAGTAATGGACATAAGCGGTGTATGCAACAAGCGCGAAACACGACGGATTACGCCTACACCGATAAAAGTGGACAGCATAAAAACGAACAACATTGACCAGTAATCCATTGATTGCATTTTTCCTCCTCCCCGAAGGGGATTAAAAATTCATTAAGCCGGCTGTTTTCAGAGCTTCTTTGGTCCGCGAATTCAGGACCTCGCCTCCATGAGTAATGACAGAGCCCTTTTGTATGTCGTCGGAGAGGTCCAGCTGAAATGTCTTATCCTTCGTGAATGCTTGTATGAATGCGGTTAAGTTGCGCGAAAACAAGAGGCTCGCATGCGTAGGCATTGTAGACGGAAGATTTAGGGGCGCGATTATTTTGACGCCGTTCGTAATAACGGTTTCACCGGGCCGGGACAACTCGCAATTACCGCCGCCATCCGCTCCCAGATCCATGATAATGGAACCGGGGCGCATCCTGCTTACCATTTCCGCCGTAATGAGTTTAGGCGCAAAGACGCCGCCGATGAGAGCGGTAGTAATAACTATATCTACTGCGGCGCATTGCTCAGCAAGAAGTTCGCGCTGCCGGAGTTTGTCCTCTTCGGAAAGTTCTCTGGCGTAACCGCCGCCTGCGGACGCATTTTCTTTCAGTTCGATTCCCACATACTTGGCGCCCAGGCTCTCGATCTGTTCTTTGACCTCTGGCCGCACATCAGTTGCTGTGACATTAGCACCCAGGCGCCCGGCAGTAGCAATGGCTTGCAGGCCCGCAACCGCAGCACCGATAACAAAAACCTTTGCCGGAAAGACTGTGCCGGCAGCCGTCATAAACATTGGAAAGTATTTACCAAGCCCGGCAGCTGCAATGAGGGCTCCTTTATACCCTGCAATGTTAGCCATAGATGAAAGCGTGTCCATGGCCTGCGCACGAGTCGTCCTTGGTAATGCGTCTGTGGAGAAAGCGGTAATCTTACGCTCGGCCAGTGCACGCACAGCATCTAAGTGGCGCAGCGGCATAAGCGAAGCCAAAAACACTGTTCCGGGCTTCATCCATTCGGTTTCGTTGCGGCCCGCCGCATCGCTCGCCGGAGGATTAACCTTGAGCACCATGTCTGCGGACATAACCATCGCCGCCGTATCATGCTCCACCGCACAGCCAATCTCGAGATAGGCGCTGTCCGGATAGAAAGCGGCCTCGCCAGCTCCTTTTTCTACGGATACCGCATATCCCGCCTGTATTAATTTCTTACAGGACTCAGGAACAAGCGCAACTCTGCACTCGCCCGGCCGCGTTTCTTTAGGAACGATAATTTTCATAAAATAATCCGAATGGAGAATTACGAACCTCTATTTACCAATCAAAAGTTGTGAAGGACGATCCTTAAACTCGTCGTCCCGAAAAATCTGGCTAAGATGGACATGACAATAAGTTTCGTGATTATAAATACTGAGAATGTTCTTGCAGAGCGGATACTTACATTTTCTACGCCTTGGTGAAGTTTTCATTTCCATCCTATTTCTCCTTTACGGGTTAACGCCTGCCTCAGATTCGTCGCTTTGAATAGCGCGTAAATATCGAGAAAAGGCTGTTATTTGAAACTATTTGCTTAAGGGAGTTTATAAGGCGCTTCTTTTGTATCTCTACGGCTATGACGTTCTTAAGTAACAATGGTCCCGCAATTAAAAATGATACTACTTCGCTAAATGTAAATAATTTTACTCTGAAACATTTTTTCAATATTTGTATAAGCTGGGCGCCGGTGTAAAAAGAAAATTTTATCCTCCGTCCTATTTTTTTGAGTGTCGCGTGGCTGAAGGTGTCTGAATAAACCGCTCCGATATCGGTCACATGATATCCGGGGGTATTCTCGGCCACCTCTCGGAGCGGAGAAAATTTTTCTATCCTCAATTTCTGGAATGTAATGGAATCCAGTCCTATTTCCTTTGCGAATTTCGCTATATAAAACATCTCTTTCTCGGTTTCGCCTATATTGCCGTAAATGAAATAGCCGTGGTAATAAAGTGGGTACTCTTTGAGCACTGCAAAGTATTTTCGTATCGTATTTGAGTCAAATCCTTTGTTAATCTGCGCCAATATGCGGTCATGCGGAGATTCTATTCCCATCAGGAGTATTTTAAATCCGGCCTTCACCATTTTTTCAAGCAGTGCGGGATATTTTGCTACCTCGATGCGGGCTTGTGCGATAAACCGTTTATTTATTTTCTTAGCTATTATAACATCGCATATCTCTTCGGCCCTCCCGGGATCGGCGAAGAAATTGTCATCGCTGAAGAGCACTCCGTCGGCCGTTACCTTCCCTATCTCTTCAATTACCGATTCTACGCTGCGCGCCGCATAGCCTCTTTTCTGGCCGAGCGGATTCAGGCTAAACGTGCAGAATTTGCAGCTATAAGGGCAGCCCCTGGCGCTTAATACCGAATCAAATGTCATCTTTGTCACATTAATTCCGCCTAATGTCAGGCGGTACTCGTGGCGCCTGAGTACGCGGTCCGGGTAATTTAAACTGTCAACTTCGGGCAGCGGCCTGTGTTTATTATGAATAATTTTCCCACCTGACCTGTAAGATATCCCCAGGATGGTATCAAGCGGTTTTCTTTTCAATATTTCTTTTATCGATTCTTCGCCTTCTCCTCTTACTATAACATCTATATTCGGGCAATCCCTGAAAAGTTCATCCACCTGTTCCGTGGCTTTATAGCCTCCGACGATTAATGGTATTCCGGCCGGCATGCGTTTTAAAAGGCCTTTGATTTCCTCTAACTGCCGGTCCCATCCGACACTTACGCAAATAATGTCTATTTCGGAGCGGATGAAATTAAGAAGATTTTCCGCATCACAAAGCTCCTTCTCGTATCTCAGGTCGAGAAGAGTGATTTTATCTACAAGGCCCTTGGCGCTTGTGGCTACATATTCAAGCCCTGTGGGCGGAAAAAGCTTCATTATGCTCGTGGCTGTGCTCTCGATATAAGGGTTTAAAAACAAGGCGTGCTTATACAAAATTCTCCATTTCTGCCGAAGTTAGATTTCGTTCCTGTGGATGTATTATAGCATTGTCGTGTTAAATCAGCAATAGAAACTTTGGAGTACGCAGTGGATTCATACGCAAAAGAGCTTTTTCAAGCTCTCTTTATGGAGTATCTTAAGGGCCCGAAGTATGTGCTTTCTGTTTTGCGGATTCTTGTATTGCAATAGCGCCCTTTGCATTGCCCTCTCGCTCTGGGTCTT
This sequence comes from uncultured Planctomycetia bacterium, assembly GCA_964365575.1. Classification (GTDB taxonomy): domain Bacteria; phylum Omnitrophota; class Gorgyraeia; order JAHIPI01; family JAHIPI01; genus CAYIQH01. The sequence continues at coordinate 4,505 of CAYIQH010000046.1, forward strand.
AGCTACATACAAATTTTTACCGGTAAGCGTATTTTTTCCGGTGTAATACATGGAGCCTGAGATGGTCATAGGCAAAGGTATATAATCCTGGACTTGTTCGGGATGAATATGATTTTTTGCCAGATATACCGCCAGCTCAAGGGCATCTTCCAGGCGCGCTCCCGGATGGCCTGATATAAAATAATTCACAAGGTACTGCTTCTTGCCTAACCGCTTATTAACCGTTTCAAACCTGTCGATAAATTTTTCATATTTCGCAAATGCGGGTTTGTTCATAAGTTCCAGGACCGAAACGGTGCAATGTTCCGGAGCAGCTTTCAGCTGTCCGCTTACGTGGGAGGCGCACAATTCATGCAAATATCCATCCGAATAACGGTCGATTAATAAATCGTATCGCACGCCGCTTCCCACAAATACATGTTTTACTCTGAGCATTCTTTTTAACTCCTTCCAGAGGCGGATTGAGTGCTCATAGCCCAATGTAAGGTTCTTGCATTTTTCGGGCACGAGGCATTGTTTGTTACGGCATGCGCCGGTTTCTTTCCATGAAGGGCACATTGCCATATACATATTTGCCGTCGGGCCGCCGATGTCGGTTAACGTCCCTCTAAATTTTTTATCTTCGGCGATTGCGGCTATCTCGCTCACTACCGACTTAATGCTGCGGCTCTGTATAATTCTGCCTTGATGCAGATATAAGGAGCAAAAGCTGCATCCGCCTGAGCATCCGCGATGAGAAGTAATCGAATTTCTTACCGTTTCAAATCCCGGGACGCCGCCGTCTTTATCATATGCAGGATGCCAATTTCGCATATAGGGCAGGGCGTATATCCTGTCCATTTCTTCCGTGGTAAGGGGAGGCGCAGGGGGATACTGCACGAGGAATCTGTCGCCGCACTTTTGAGCGATCGCCTTGCCGGAAATCGGATCAGATTCAGAATAAATAGTCTTAAAGGCGGCATTAAATGCATCCTTATCCTGGACTATTTCCTCAAAAGAAGGGACTAAAACATAATCCTTGAGGCCGTCCAGGGACTTTCGGGTAATGACCGTGCCGTTGATATTTTCCAGGCTGGTTACGCCGGCTAAGTCTTTTAGGCGATAGGCTATCTCTAAAATCTGTTTCTCGCCCATTCCATAAACAAGTATGTCGGCTTTTGAATCCATAAGGAGTGAGCGCCTCACCCTGTCCGACCAGTAATCGTAGTGAGTGAGCCTTCTCATGCTCGCCTCTATGCCGCCGAGGACAATTGGGACGCCTTTAAACGCCTCCTGTAACTTATTCGCATATATGATGCTTGCCCTTTCGGGCCTAAGAAGCGCCCGTCCTCCCGGTGAATAGTCATCCACATTACGGATTTTTTTATTCGCGGTGTATCTCGCGAGCATGGAGTCGATATTGCCTGCTGTAACGCCAAAAAATAGCTTCGGCCGGCCCAGCCTCTTAAAATCGTCAAGCATCCGCCAATCCGGTTGCGCTATGATACCGACCTTAAAACCGGCATCCTCCAGTACCCGCCCTATAAGCGCAGCGCCATACGAAGGATGGTCAACATAGGCGTCACCGGTGACCAGTATAATATCAAGCTCGTTCCACCCGCGCTTCTTTAAATCCTCTTTTGATATCGGTAAAAAGTCTTTCATGCCCTAATTACACCGTCTTTCAGATTGTTTTACGAAATATATTATAACACTTAACTGCGGGAAGAGACACTACTTTTGCATTTCTCCGCTTGACGTTTAGCGCTTTCTGAGGTATAATAATGGACCTCGGGGTTTCCCCGGGTTAAAAGCCTGCCTGCCGGCAGGCAGGGAGTATACGTTGGCAAAAGATAATTATTCATATAAGAAGTATGCCAGGGAACTGGCAAAGAAAAAGAAGAAGGAAGAAAAAGAGCAGCGCAGGTTGGATAAAAAAAACGCACGGTCTAATAACGAAGTAAAAAACCCTCCGGCAGGCCCAGAGACTGAACTTGCCGGAAAATAGAAAGAGGAGTAATATGGGATATCAAGGTGGCAGTGGATTCGGCGGTGGCCCGAGAGAGATGCATAAGGCGACCTGCGCAGATTGCAAGAAAGAGTGTGAAGTACCTTTCAAACCCAGAGAAGACCGTCCGGTATACTGCAAGGAATGTTTTTCGAAGCACAAGGATAGCAGCCGTTAAATAATCTGCTTTACTGGTAAGTAAACGGAGGCGTATCACTATTTGACACGCCTCCGTTTTATTTCCCACGCCAAGAATCAAATCTGGGCTTTATCTTTCTTAATATATCTCTGCTTTGGAAAATTTAAAAGTCTCTTTAGTGCCTTTATCCCATCCATCCCAAAGAAAAGCATCCTGTTTACCATCGGCAATAATACGAAAAGCGAAACGAACTTGTTCCTCATAAAATTCGCAAAAAGCGCCTGTTTTATCCATTCCGCCTTTCATTTCATAAGCCTCAGCAGGGCAAGGTGAGCCGCAAAAATGCCGAATAGCGCAACGCCGGCATGGTTCAATGTCTTCCACTTTCCTTCCCGTAACCAGCTTAAAGGGTTTGCTTCCCAAAATAGTATCCATATCATCCTTAAAGATATTCCCGCCCCTGAAATATTTCAAACCGATGAATTCACTGCAAGGGAATATATCTCCGCTGGGGGCCAGCGCAAAAAAGCTTCTGCCTCCCCCGCACGGTGAAATATCGCACATCAACCTTCTGGCTGTGGGAGCAAGTATGCTAATCAAGATATTGGCAAAATTAGCCACTATAAGTTTACCGCCGCTTTTCTTGTACAACCGGTAGCTGTTTTCCATGGCATCAATAAAATACCTTGCGGCAACCGAATCATCCGGCTTGATCTTCCGGGCAGAGGGAAGCGTGCATCGAACAACATTCAAAAGACAATTAGGAACTTCATTATCATGTAAATAACTAACCATGCGCGGAAGTGACCGCATGTTCTCAGTGGTAATTGTGCATATAACGCTCCAAGCAT
>CAYIQH010000047.1:0-7446 GCA_964365575.1 uncultured Planctomycetia bacterium
CTCGTCGTAAAGGACCCGGCCTTTTATATATCTCTTTATGTCTAAAAGCGATTCAGTAATCATATTATTATTTGTTGTACATTACCTCGAGTTCTGCCGCGACCTGATTTACGTCTCCGGCGCCAAGGACTAATATTATGTCGCCCTTCTTCGCTATGCCTTTGACTCTTTCGGCAATAGCGCCCTTTTTAACGTATTCAACATTTTTATTTCCGTTACGCCTCATTTCTGAACAAAGCCTTTTTGTCGTCACCCCTTCTATTGCCTTCTCGCTTGCCGCATATATATCGGTCAGAATAAGCCGGTCAGCAGATTTGAAGCACTTAAGAAAATCGCCGAAAAGATCTTTGGTCCTTGTATATCTGTGCGGCTGGAATACGACTATGAGATTTCTCCTGAGCGGTTCGCATGCGTCAAGCACCGCCTCTATCTCAGTCGGATGATGCGCATAATCTTCTACAACCATTATATCGGGCGGAGTATTTTTTATCTCAAACCTGCGTTTTGTGCCCTTATAATGCCTGATGCTATTCCGTATAGCGTCAAAATCTATGCCGGCATCGCTGGCAACTGCAATTGCAGCCAGCGCGTTTGTGATATTATGGCGGCCCGGTTTGGGAAAAGTGACTATGCCGGGCATTTCTTTTCCTCGTACGGAACACCTAAAAGTCACTGCGAGACCCGACTGCTTTATGCCGAATGCCTTTATATCCGGATCTCCTTTTAAACCAAAGGTGACTATTTTTCTCCGGCAACGCCTGAGCGCCTTTTTAAGATATTTGTCGTCACTATTATAATAGACGGTTCCTTTCGCTCTGACATTATCAGCGAACTTTCCGTATATCTTCACCGCATTATTTATATCCTTAAAATAATCAAGGTGCTCACGGTCTATGTTGAGCAAAACTTCGCAATCGGGATTGAATTTAAGAAAAGATCCGTCACTCTCATCCGCTTCGATTATAAAGTAATCTCCTTTACCATAAAGAATATTAGAGCCGAAATTTAAGACCTCGCCGCCTATTGCTGCCCGCGGCTCCATGCCGGCCTCTCTGAATATCAGCGCGATAATGGCGCTTGTAGTCGTCTTCCCGTGGGAGCCTGTGATAGCTATGCTCCTCTTCGCCGAAAGCAGCTTTGACAGCATATCAGCACGATGCATTACCTTAATGCGTTTTTTGCGCGCAGCGCTTAATTCGCTGTTCTTACCGTCAACTGCACTGGAATAGACTACGATGTCACATCTTCCTATATTCTCCTTTTTGTGTCCGATAAAACACTTTATGCCTTCTTTCCTCATCTCATTGATTATACTGCTGCCTTTCTCATCCGAGCCGCTCACCTGGTGGCCGTCAAGATTTAAAATGCGGGCGATACCGCTCATGCCAATACCGCCTATTCCTATAAAATGTATCTTTTTTTTCGTGTTCAGCATAATAATTTATCGCTTTTGGTGCTGTTTACAAGAATACTTCGACCTCGTCTGCCAATTTCTCGGCTGCGTCAGCCGCCGCAAAATTTTCCAGCCGCTTGCGCATCAAGCCGCGCAGGTTAGCGTCTTCCATAAGTCTCAGGATAGCATATTTCAACGATTCCCTGGAAAGATTCTTTTCTTCTATCATAATTGCCGCATTCCTGTCGGACAGAAATTTTGCATTTTCAACCTGGTGGCCCGCGGCAAAGGGATAGGGGATCAGAATTGCAGGTATCTTATGGCTGCACAACTCGAATATCGTAGAGGCACCGGCCCTGCTGATAACGACATCGGCAGCGCTATAAGCAGTTCCCATATCGCTGAAAAACGAATATACCTTGCATGACAGGTCGCCTATATTCTGGTATTCCGCCTCTATTCTTTTATAATCGTTTTCGCCGGCAATATGTATAACGTGAATTTTGCGCCGAAGCAGCCTGTCCATATCCTTAAACGCCTCTTGTGCCGCGAAATTAACAGAACGCGACCCCTGGCTGCCGCCTATTACGAGCACGACAAATTTATCTAGTGCCATGCCAAGAAGGCCGCGGGCTTTTCCGCGGCTTGTCTCTTTTATTACCGCCTGCCGTATAGGATTTCCGGTGACGACTATATTATCTTTTCCCGAATCCGAAGCCTGGGGAAAACTCAACGCAACCTTAGTCGCAAACCTACGCATCAGTTTATTTGCTCTTCCCATCATCATATTCTGCTCGTGTATTATCGTCGGTATTTTTAATATAGATGCGGCCATAAACGGCGGCCCGGATACATAAGAGCCGAATGCGACAAGGCAGTTAGGCTTTTCTCTGAAAACTATGCCCATAGACATTATTGCACTGGTAAAAAGCGATGTTGCGAAATCTATATTCCCTGCGATAGAGCGCTTTTTCATCCCTTTAACCGGTAAGGTATAAAAATTATAACCGCTCCCCTCAAAGAGTTTCTGGGCAAGGCTGTTATCCGAGGTAACAAAAGAAATATTGATATTGCCGCTATGGCGCCTTATGAGCTCATCCGCAAGTGTCAGGCCGGGAAAGATATGGCCTGCGGTACCGCCGCATGCGATTATTATATTTTTCTTTTTTGCGCCGCGTTTATCTGACATTTTCCCTTCCCAGATTCAGCAATATAGCCAATAAAATAATATGTATGACTAAGGAACTGCCGCCGTAACTCATAAAAGGCAAAGGCAGCCCCTTCGTCGGGAGCACTCCCGTTGATACGCCGATATTTATCGCGGCTTCAATCCCTATCATGGACGAAATACCCAGCGCGAAGAGGCGCGAAAATTCGGAATCCTTACGGAATGCCAGCTCCATACCCTTCCATACGAGAACCGCGAACAGGATCACCACAAGCATGGTACCCAGAAGCCCAAGTTCTTCGCCGATTATTGAAAATAGAAAATCAGTATGTGATTCCGGAAGATAAAATAATTTCTGCGTTGAATTGCCGAGCCCCACGCCTAATAATCCGCCCGAGCCCAGTGCGACAAACGATTGTATTATCTGAAAACCTGTACCGAGCGGGTCTTTCCACGGGTCGATAAACGCCAGTATCCTTGATGCCCTGTACTGACTGGACGAAACCAGATAATACAGCACCGGAATACTGGCGGCAAAAATAAGCAAAATATGCTTTATGTTCGCCCCATGAAGAAAAAGCAGCAATATGCCGAGCAGCCCAAGCTCGAAAGAGCTTCCAAGGTCTGGCTGAAGCAGGACCAGGCCGCATATGCCGCCGATTATCACCAGTAGAGGTATAAATACGCCGAAAAGGGAATACCCCTTAACGGATTTCCGGTCCAGGAAATCGGCTATATATAACAGGAAGATGGGCTTTACGAGTTCAACCGGCTGAAAATTCATGCCGCCTATTTTCAGCCACCGTCTTGCTCCGCCGGTAGAAAATCCTATACCGGGCACAAGCACTATGACAAGGAGCAGAAATGAAAAAATCATGAGCGGTTTTGCGTACTTGCGCAGCACATGGATATCCATATTCATAAAATAGAGCGCCAGGATAATCCCCAAAACAAGCGAGACAAGGTGGTGTTTCAGAAAATAGAAGTTGTCATGAAAATTTTCATACGCATATACGGCGCTTGTACTATATATCATGACGACGCCCAGAGCCACAAGTATTGAGGCGACGATCAAAATCACTACCCTTGTACTTTTTAAATCATTTGTAGAGCTCATCAAAAACCGCGGCGTGAAATGCCTCTCCCCTGTCCTTATAATCCTTAAACATATCAAAACTCGAACACATGGGCGACAATAGCACTGTGTCGCCTTTTATCGCGGCCTGTCTCGCCAGCAAAACCGCCTCACGCATCGTCTTCGCTTCCTTGACAGAGACCGTTAAACCATCAAGGTCTTTCTTTATTTTATAACGCGCCTCACCTATCAACATAAGGCATTTTATCTTCTCTGCTTCGCTTCGCACAAATGAATAATCACTTCCTTTATCGCGGCCTCCGGCAATAAGAATGACATTACCTGTCAAAGACCTGAGCGCCTTTATCGTGCTGTCTACCGTGGTACTTTTTGAATCATCTATATATTTTACTCCGTCATATTCTGCGACCAATTCAAACCTGTGCCTCAACCCGGCAAAAGTCCTCACGGTAGAAGCAATATCCGCGTTATTTTTAAGAAGCCTCACCGCAAGCAGCGCAGCCAGTGTGTTTTCGACATTATGCCCGCCCGCCAGGTTAATATCTTTTCGCCGACAAATCTCTACCGGACCCTTCCCGAGATCCAGCATCAATTTTTCGCCGTCAAGGTATGCGCCGGCTATCTTTTGTTTCATGCTGAAATAGAACACCTTTGATTTTATCTTATCGCCCAGCGCCCTTACGGCAGGATCGTCATAGTTAAGGACGGCATAATCATCGTTCTTCTGGTTCTCGAAAATACGCAATTTAGCTTCCGCGTATTCTCTCATACTACTGTATCTGTCCAGGTGATCCTGCGTTAGATTGAGATAAACCGCTACTTTGGGCCTGAACGTCTTTATGGTCTCAAGCTGAAACGAGCTGACCTCAAGAGATACAACCGAATTGCGCGATATCTTAGGAATTTCTTCGCATATCGGCGTTCCTATGTTTCCAAGCAGAAAAGATTTTACATTATTCGCCCGGAGAATTTCGTATATAAGAGTCACTGTGGTGCTTTTTCCGTTCGTCCCGGTCACCGCTATTATCGGAGCCGGGCAGAACATCGTCCCCAGTTCCAGCTCACCTATAACGGGGATATGCTTTTCTTTCGCCCACTTTACCGGATCGGCGTCCAGCGGCACGCCCGGCGAGATGACTATTATATCACTCTTTGTTATAAATGACCGCGTATGGCCGCCTATCTCATATTCCACGCCGCCGAGAATGCTCAGTTTTTCTTTTATATCCGCGGTATCCCTCATCTCGCTTATGCGGACTCTTGTCTTCCGGCTCTTTAAAAACTTGGCCGCGCTGAATCCGCTTTCGGATAAGCCGATAATAGTCACGCGCTTATTTGTAAAATTCATGAATATTCCCTACATCAGTTTTAATGTAACCAGCGTCAAAAGAGAAAGCACTGCCGATATTATCCAGAATCTTATGGTGATCTTTGATTCCGGCCAGCCTTTGAGCTGAAAATGGTGGTGCAGCGGCGCCATTAAAAATATCCGTTTCTTCCTCAGCTTGAATGATGCGACCTGCAATATCACTGAAAGCGCCTCCACGACAAATACGCCCCCGACCAACACCAGCAATATCTCCTTCTTTATCAATACGGCCACCGCGCCGATCGCGCCTCCGAGAGCCAAAGCACCCGTATCGCCCATAAAGACCGACGCGGGGTGTGAATTGAACCACAGAAAGCCGAGGCTGGCTCCGACTATGGCCGCGCAGAAAACAGTTACCTCTGCCGCCGGCGGGATAAACGGCACGCCGAGATAGGCGCTAAGTTTAAAATGTCCGGTCACATAGCTCATGATACTGTAAGTACCCGCTATCATTGCAAGGCAGCCGACCGCAAGGCCGTCAAGCCCGTCAGTAAGATTCACGGCATTACTTGATCCAACTATGACGAGGATGATAAAAGGTATATAAAATATCCCGAGGTTTATGGCTACCTCTTTAAAGAAAGGAAGATGGAGCGATGTTGCGTCCGGCGACGAAAAATATAAAAAAACAGCTACTATGAGCCCTACCACGACCTGGCCTACAAATTTGTTAGCCGCCCTCAGGCCTCTCACGTCTTCCCGCACCAGTTTTATATAATCGTCAATAAATCCTATTACGCCTAGCCACAAAGTCGCAGCAAGGGCCATCCATACATACGGATTATCTAACCGCGCCCACAGTACGGTGGAGATCAATATGCTCGCGACAACGAGTATGCCGCCCATTGTCGGCGTGCCGGCCTTATTTCCGTGAAACTGCTCCAGGGTAGGGGCATGCCTCCTGAATGTCTTCTCTCCTACCTTATGCGCAGCAAGAAGCCGTATAAGCGGTGGTCCGAAAATCACGCACAATATAAATGCGGTTATGGCCGCAAAAGCAGCACGGAATGTCACATATTTGAATACATTAAACCCGAACCAGAGATCACTTAACGGGTATAAGATATGGTAAAGCATTTTATCACTTCCTCCATCCGCATGTCGCGCGAGCCTTTGACAAGGACTACGTCGTCGGGATTAGCGACTTTCTGCAGGATAGAAACGGCCTCTTCTTTAGTCTTACAAAACCACACGTCCCGCATGCCCTTCTTCTTTGCGGCAATGAAACTGTTGCGGGCTAATCTGCCTACGCTTATGAATTTATCAATACGAGACCCTGCCACAAGCTCGCCTACCTCACTGTGATAGCGCGCGGATTTCTTTCCGAGCTCCAGCATATCCCCGCTTATCAGGATCTTCTTACCCTTGGCAGGGTAAGAAGACAAAGTCGTTATGGCATTCTTCATAGAGAGCGGATTTGAATTATACGTATCATCTATGAATTCTATACCTTTAATTATACCCCTTACCATTCTCTTATCAAGAGAAACATAATCCGCAAGCGCTGTACGCATTTTCCTAGACGGCACGCCGAACAGGTTTCCTATTGATATGGCGGCTAACGCATTATAAACGTCGTGATATGCAGGCAGTTTCAGTGAATATGATTCTCCTCTCACCTTAAATGACCAGCCATCCGCTTCTTTATTTATATCTTCAGCCCTGAAATCAGCTGTCTCATCTATACCAAAACGCAGTAGTTTCGGGCCTTTACACTTAAATCTTCGCAGCAATCTGTCATCTCCGTTTATCAGGACGACATCGCCGCGGCCCAGGAAATCCAGAAGCTCTTTTTTGGCGCAATAGACTCCGTTAATATCTCCCAGGTACTTAAGATGCGACGGTCCGATATTGGTTATTACGCCTATATTCGGCCTGCCTATCTGGGCGAGTTTTCTAATCTCTCCGAAATGGTTCGTACCTAACTCCACGACAAGGCTATCATAGGCATCAGTAAGCTTGAATAAAGTCAGTGGGACGCCAATAAAATTATTCTGCGTCCCGGAATTTTTTAAGGGGCGCCATCCGGAGCTGAGAACCGCTGCTATCATCTCTTTTGTCGTCGTCTTGCCATTTGATCCGGTAACAGCTACGGCCGGAATATCAAATCGCTCCCTGTGAAAGCGCGCCAGTTGCCCTAACGCTTCCACTGTGTCGTTGACGGCTACAAAAAAAGCACCGCCTTTCGCGTTAAGATTACGTCCTGCCTTTTTTGAGGAGATGACGACACCTGCCGCTCCCCTTTTTATTGCAGCGTCTATAAAATCATGGCCGTCAAAATTTTCGCCCGGGATAGACACGAACAACTCATTCTCTTTTATAGTGCGGCTGTCTGTAGAAACGCCGCTGACTGCCATCACCGACGCCCGGCGGTTCAGGAGTTTTCCTTTTGTTACTTTTAATATTTCTTCTAGAGTAAA
>CAYIQH010000048.1:0-7176 GCA_964365575.1 uncultured Planctomycetia bacterium
GCCTAGGTCTGTTTTTTTAGCCTGAAATAAGGTATAATTAAGAGATTAAATAAAAAAATACGAGCGCGAGGAACGTAAATGAACATAAACGACATTGCCAAACAGACAGGTGAATGGCTGAAAGGCGAAGGGCCCGAAGCGGACATAGTCATATCAAGCAGAGTGCGCATCGCGAGAAACATAAAAGGTTACCCTTTTTATCATTGGGCCGGAAAAAAAGAAAAGGCAGAAGTCCTTTCTGCAGTTAAAGAGGCCGTAAGTGATTCCAAATATATGAAGGGTTCCATGTTTGTCAGGATAGCGGATATGGATGATGTTGACAGGCTGTTTCTCGTAGAGAGGCACCTTATGAGCCGCGAACATGCTGCGCCCGATGAGGCTAAAGCGCTCGCTGTTGACGAAAAAGAAATCATATCAATCATGATTAACGAGGAGGATCATATAAGGGCGCATGCGATACAATCCGGTTTTAACCTTGTGGATACGTGGCATATCGTAGATGCCCTTGATGACGAATTGTCTAATAAGATTGATTACTGGTATTCGGAAAGGTGGGGATACCTGACCGCGTGCCCTACGAACATAGGTACCGGTTTAAGAGGGTCTGTTATGGTGCATCTTCCGGCGTTGGTCATAACTAATCAGATAGCAAGAGTGCTGCAGGCCGTAACCAAACTCGGTATCGCCGCAAGGGGCCTTTACGGCGAGGGCAGCGAGGCCAGCGGTAATTTCTTCCAGATATCAAATCAGGTGACTCTGGGGCGGTCAGAAGAAGAGATAATAGATAATATAGAGAAATTAATCAATCAGGTAATAGGAAGAGAACGAAGCGCCAGAGAATATTTACTGACCAATAGCAAATCCGCTGTCAGCGACAGGGCCTGGAGGGCTTATGGTACGTTGAAAAGCGCCAGAATAATAACGAGCGACGAGACAATACGTTTGCTTTCCCTGATAAGGCTCGGCGTGGATATGGGAATCATAACCGATATAAACAGAAAAACCCTTAACGAACTTTTTATATTTACTCAGCCGGCCCATCTACAGAAGATAGAAGGCAAAAAATTTTCTTCTACCGAAAGAGACATGAAAAGGGCGGATCTGATAAGAGAGAAGTTGAAGGTATCTTAATTATGGAGGTTTTGCAATAATGGCGATGTTTAACAGATTTACGGAAAGGGCAAGAAAAGTCATTCTTTTGGCCAAAGAAGAAGCCAAAAGGTTTAATCATGATTACATAGGAACGGAGCATATATTACTGGGGCTCGTGCGGGAAGGCGAAGGTGTGGCCGCCGCGGTTCTGGAAAATCTGGGCTTGAGTTCCGAAAAGATACGGACTGAAGTGGAAAAACTCGTCCAGACCGGGCCTAGCACAATAATATCCGGCGATATCCCGTTTACGCCTAAGGCGAAAAAAGTAATGGAGCTTGCTATGGACGAGGCGGTTTCGCTGGGGCATAATTACGTCGGAACGGAACACCTCCTTCTCGGATTATTGCGGGAAGGCGAGGGTGTGGCATCGCAGGTCCTGATCAATCTGGGCCTTGACCTTAATAAGGTGAGGAATGAAGTCATGAGGTTATTGGGTTCGGCAGCGCCCGATTTCGGCATAGCGTCGAATAAATCAGCGATGGGGGGACGTGGCGGAGTAATGAAAAAAACGCCTGCCCTTGATGCATTTGCGCGGGACCTGACAGAACTTGCAAAACAAGGCAAGCTTGACCCGGTAATCGGCAGAAAAAATGAAATAGAAAGAGTTGTCCAGATATTGGGCAGAAGGACAAAGAACAATCCTGTATTATTAGGCGAGGCAGGTGTCGGGAAAACTGCGATTGTTGAAGGACTGGCGCAGCGCATTATTGCGGGCGAAGTGCCGGAGATACTTCGCGATAAGCGGATTTTGATATTGGACCTGGCCCTCATGGTGGCCGGCACCAAATACAGAGGCCAGTTTGAGGAGAGAATAAAAGCCGTTATGGACGAGATAAAACGCGCCGAAGACCTCATCATATTTATTGACGAGCTTCATACCCTTGTAGGCGCAGGCGGCGCGGAAGGCGCGATAGATGCGTCAAACATTCTGAAGCCCGCCCTCTCCCGGGGGGAGATACAGTGCGTAGGAGCTACTACGCTTGATGAATACAGAAAGTATATAGAAAAAGACGCGGCGCTGGAACGCAGATTCCAGGTTATTATGGTTGACCCGCCGAGTGTTGATGAGACGATAGAAATACTCAAAGGCCTGCGCGATAGGTATGAAGCGCACCACAAAGTAAAATTTACCGACGAGGCCCTTGATGCCGCAGTGAAACTTTCGGACCGGTATATAAGCGGAAGGTTCCTGCCGGATAAGGCGATAGATGTAATAGACGAAGCAGGCTCAAGGGCGCGCCTTGCGGTGATGACCGCGCCGCCCGACATGAAGGCATTGCAGGGTGAGGTAGAGAACCTTAAAAAAGAGAAAGAAGCCTCTGTTGACAGGCAGGATTTTGAAAAAGCGGCGGAGTTCAGGGACCTTGAAAGAAAAGCCAAGGACAGATTAGTGACCGTTAAGAAGGAATGGAGCCAGAAAAAGGGCGAAATGGAAACAGAGGTCACCGCTGAAGACGTGGCGTTTATTGTTTCAAAGTGGACCGGTATTCCGCTTGTCAGGCTGGAAGAGAAAGAGACTGAGAAATTCTTAAAGATGGAAAACGGCTTGCGCAAACGCGTTGTAGGCCAGGATGAGGCGATTTCGGCTATAGCCCACGCGGTGAGGCGTTCACGTGCAGGTATCAAAGACCCTAAGAGGCCGATAGGTTCTTTTATATTTATGGGCCCGACGGGCGTAGGTAAGACGTTATTGGCTCGCGCGCTCGCGGAATATATGTTCGGCGATGAAAACGCGATAATACAGCTGGACATGTCGGAATATATGGAGAAATTCAATGTCTCAAGGCTTGTAGGCGCTCCTCCGGGTTATGTAGGATACGAAGAAGGCGGGCAGTTGACGGAAAGGGTAAGGCGAAGGCCGTATGCCGTGGTCCTCCTTGATGAAATAGAAAAGGCGCATCCCGATGTATTTAATATCCTGCTTCAGGTGTTGGAGGAAGGCCGCATGACCGATTCTTTCGGCAGGCGCGTTGACTTTAAAAATACAATAATAATCATGACTTCAAATATCGGCGCGGAACTTCTGAAGAAGCAGACCTCTGTGGGATTCATAACCGAGAGTGCGGAGAAAGCAAGTTACGACGATATGAAGAAGAAGCTTCTTGACGAGGTAAAAAGGACATTTAAGCCCGAGTTCCTTAACAGGGTAGACGATATTGTAGTTTTCCATTCACTTACAAAAGATGATCTTTACAGGATTGTAGACATAGAAATAGAAGAGGTGAAAAAGCGCCTTAAGGAGCAGAATATGGAAATGGTGATGGCTCCCGAAGACAGGGAACTCCTTGTGGAAAAGGGTTTTGATCCTATTTTCGGCGCAAGGCCTTTGAAAAGAACTATACAAAGGCTCATGGAGGATCCTCTTGCAGAAGATATTATATCCGGGAAGTTTAAACCGGGCGTCATAATCAGGGCCGTGAGAAAAGGAGATATGTTTGTCTTTGAACAATAGAAGGATTTCTATTATAAAGAAAATAGGAGGCTGGTCCGACACCCTGGGGACGGGATTTGTAGGGACGATGGGTTATATCGGCGGTTGTTTTATATTACTTGGTCAGACCATGTTATGGCTTCTGGTACCGCCTCTCAAAAAAAATCAGGTGCTGGACCAGATGAACAGAATAGGCGTAGCCAGCCTGCCGATCGTGGCGCTTACAGCTCTTTTTACAGGAATGGTACTCGCGCTTCAGAGTGCTTACCAGATGCAGAAGATGTCCGCTCAGATGTACATAGCATCGCTGGTATCACTTTCCATCGTGAGGGAACTGGGGCCGGTCCTGACTGCACTGGTAGTGGCCGGACGCGTAGGCGCGGCCATAACTGCCGAACTAGGGACCATGAAGGTGACCGAGCAGATAGACGCACTTGAGACACTTGCCACAAACCCTGTTAAGTATCTTGTTGTTCCCAGATTTATTGCGCTTGTCCTCATGCTTCCGCTTCTCACGGTTTACGCCGATTTTATAGGAATAATGGGCGGATATATAATAGGCGTCTTTAAGCTGAACATAGGCTCTCATATGTATATGCAGATGACGTACGAGCGGCTCGTTTTTAAAGACATGTTCACGGGCCTTATAAAATCCGTGACATTTGGCATAATAATAGCGATAGTCGCCTGCTATGAGGGGATGAAGACTGACGGCGGGGCCGAAGGGGTCGGCAAATCCACAACGCTCGCAGTTGTCATAAGTTTCATAATGATAATAGCAGCTGATTGCTTCTTCACGGCATTATTCTATTTTGCGTTCAAAGTATAAGATGGATAAAATATGATAGAAATAATAAATCTGTGCAAATCGTTCGGTAGCCACGTCGTCCTTGATAATGTAAACCTTAATATACAGAAGGGCGAGACGATGGTCATAATCGGCCGGTCAGGTACAGGGAAAAGCGTTCTTTTAAAACACATCATAGGCATAATGAAACCTGACTCGGGCCAGGTGATAATAGACGGATTTGACGTTACCAAGGCCAGCGAAAAAGAATTGAATAATTTCAGGATGAAATTCGGCATGTTATTTCAGGGGTCGGCTTTGTTTGATTCTCTGACGGTGGGCGAAAATGTAGGTTTTGCTTTATATGAGCATACCAGTTTAAGCCAGGCCCAGATACAAAAGAGAGTCAAGGAATGCCTGGCGCACGTGGGCTTGAGCGGCATAGAAAATCTTAAACCCGCGGAGCTTTCCGGAGGTATGAGAAAACGCGTCGGGCTTGCCCGCGCCGTATGTGTTAATCCCGAGATAATAATGTATGACGAGCCTACGACGGGCGTAGATCCGATAATGGGCGATGCCGTCAATGATTTGATAGTCACGCTGCATGACAGACTGAAGATAACATCCATCGCGGTGACGCATGACATGATCAGCGCTTATAAAATTGCAGACAGGATAGCCATGCTTTATAAGGGCAGTATCATTGAAGTCGGCACGCCCGACGAGATAAAGAATACAAAAAATCCGGTAGTGAAACAATTTATAACCGGTGCTGCGGTAGGTCCGATAACGGAAGGGCAGCCGGCGTATACGGAATTATAATTATAATTGAACGGCCCTCAACAAAAAGGAAGGCGTATGGATACTAGAAACCTGTCATTTGAAGTAAAAGTCGGCATATTTATTTTAGGAGGGCTGATAATCCTCATATTAATGATATTCTCTATAGGCGATATTTACCTTATAAGGCCGGGCTATCACATTAAAACAATATTTAACTTTGCCAATGGCATAGCCATGAATGCCCCCGTGAGGCTGGCAGGTATTGAAGTCGGCGAGGTAGATGGCATAAGGCTATATTATGATTCCGAGGAGGGAAGGACAAAAGTTGAGCTAACAGCGTGGATCAAGAAGGATGATATGTTTATAGAATCGGATTCTAAGGCGGTAATAAATACGCTCGGCATGCTAGGAGAAAAATACCTTGAAATATATCCCGGGCAAAACAAAGATTTCTTAAAAGAAGGCGGCATGCTGGTCGGGAAAGACCCTGTTTCAATGGAGGACATGACATTCCAGATCAAGCAGGTGGCAGATTCCGTAACTGTCATAATGGAGAGGCTTAAAAACGGCGAAGGGACTATAGGCAAATTTTTGACGGATGACGGCATATACAACAATCTGGAAGATTTTACGGCGGACATAAAAGCGAACCCATGGAAGCTGATGAACAGGCCGAAATGAAACTGAAGCAGAAGACAATATTCGTATGCCAGGAATGCGGCTATCAGGCGGTAAGGTGGCTGGGAAGGTGCCCGGACTGCAATACCTGGAACTCTCTTGTTGAGGAATCCGATTTTGTTGCGGCAAGTCCGCAAGAATTTACCAAAGCAGGGCCGAGTGATTTACATGCGGCGTTTTTAAAAGAGCCGCCGGTTTCTATAGATAAAATAGAATCGGCCTCTGAAACTCGTTTTTCTACGAATATAGACGAGCTGGACAGGGTTTTGGGCGGCGGCGTAGTGCCCGGCTCTGTAACACTTATAGGCGGCGACCCGGGTATAGGAAAGTCCACGCTTTTACTGCAGGTATCGGATTCGGTAAGCGGCGGGAGAAAGGTCCTTTACGTCAGCGGCGAAGAGTCGATAAAACAGACAAAGCTGAGGGCAGACAGGGTAGGCAGCGCCTCTCCTCAATTATTCATAGTAAACGAGACAAATTTAGATTCAATACAGGATTACATAAACAAACTCAGGCCCGAAGTCGTTGTCATAGATTCAATACAGGTGGTTTATAAGGATGACCTTACGTCTTCGCCCGGCAGCGTAAGCCAGGTGAGATTGTGCGCCCAGGAACTTACTTTTATGGCAAAGAAAATGGGGATATCTCTTTTTCTCGTCGGCCATGTGACAAAAGAAGGGAATATTGCCGGGCCGAGGGTGCTTGAGCACATGGTGGATACGGTCTTATATTTTGAGGGCGAAAGGCATATGAGTTTCCGTCTTTTGAGGGCGGTAAAGAACAGGTTCGGCTCGACCAACGAAATAGGCATATTCCAGATGTCGGAAAGCGGGTTGAAAGAAGTGCCTAACCCGTCGGGAATGTTTCTTCAGGAGAGGCCGAAAGGCATTTCGGGTTTCGTTGTAGTACCGACAATGGAAGGAACAAGGCCGCTTTTAGTGGAAGTGCAGGCGCTGGTTTCGCCCACGAATTTTGCGGTTCCGAAAAGAGAGACGAGAGGCGTGGATTATAACAGGGTCTCTCTTATTTCAGCTGTGCTGGAAAGGCGCGTGGGCCTTGAATTGGGAAAATTTGATATGTATGTAAATGTAGCAGGCGGTGTTAATATAACCGAGCCCGCGATAGACCTCGGCATAGTAATAGCGGCGGCATCTAATTATAAGGAACTGCCGTGCGACTACGATTGTGTTGTGATGGGAGAGGTCGGGCTGGGCGGAGAAATCAGGAGTATAAATCAAATAGAGAAAAGATTGAAAGAAAGCGAACGATTGGGCTTTAAACGCGCGTTAATTCCTAAGGGCAATTTATCCGGTGTAAATAAAATTAATATGGATATTATTCCGGT
>CAYIQH010000049.1:0-6963 GCA_964365575.1 uncultured Planctomycetia bacterium
CAGCGCATTAACGGAATTTATTACAATATCTTTCAGATTTTTTTCGAATTTAGACGTAATCAACGCTGCCCTCATAAAAAAAACAGCCCTATGGCTAAGCATGCACCTCGTTAGTAGGCGGTACAAGCTCAGGGGGCTATTTATACTTCGACTTCGCTCAGTATAACCCCGAGCAACCCCGTAGGGCGGGGGGCGTCGAGGGGTTATTATTTCTTAAATTTCCTGCGCGGCGAATCATGCCAGAGCCTATCCAAACCGTAAAAGTCCCGTGTCTCCTTGTGGAACACGTGCACTACAATATCACCGTAGTCCAGCAAAATCCACCGGGCTTCGCCGGTTCCTTCTCTATGCCATACTTTGAAGCCGTTAAGGGCGAGTTCTTTCTCTATATTGCCGGCTATGGTCTCTATTTGCGTGCTGGACTCTCCGCTGGCCAATATAAAATAATCCGAAATAGTCGGCAACTTCCGCAGGTCTAATAACGCTATGTCCCTGGCCTTCTTGGCCAAAGCCGCGTTACGTATTAACTCAATTTTCTTCTTACTTGAAATATTTTTCAACGCCCGTATTAGCTTACTTTTAATATTTTATACATTCCGGTACCACAATCGGGACAGCATCCCTTCATGGCCGATCTGCCGTTTTTCATCGTAACTTTCTTGCCTTCTTTTATTTCTTTCTTTGATTTACACTTAACACAATATCCTTTTTCTGCCATTTGCATGCCTCCGATTTACCCTCTATCGAGGGGCTACCTTGTTCAAAACTTAACATAGGTTATCATAAAAAATAATCTTCGTCAAGATTATTTGTACAATCTGCTCTTTTTGATGAATTTTTCCACTGCCTCGGGGACAAGATATCTTATTGAAGCATATTTTTTCACACGATGCCGTATATCCGTAGACGATATTCCAATAAGAGGCATATTTATCACTACCAACCCCTTCTTCAGATTCCGTACCCGGGCCTCAGGCCTGGCGGCAACAGCAAAACGCGCAAGCCGTAATATCTCTTTAATATTTTTCCATTTATTGAGAGACCTGACCCAGTCAGAGCCTATTATAAAAAAAAGCTCGGCTCTATTGCCGTATTTCTTTTTAAGAGTACGCAGTGTATCCACAGAGTAAGATACGGAACCCCTGTCAATTTCTATCCGAGATGCCTCAAATGCGGGATTCCCATTACAGGACAAAGCCGCCATCCTGTATCTCGACTGCGGATTATTCTGTCTTACTTTTTTATGGGGAGGTATAAAAGAAGGCATAAATATAACCTTATCCAGATTTAACTGCCGGACCGCTTCTTCCGCCAATATAAGATGCCCGAGATGCGGCGGATCAAAAGTTCCGCCCATAATGCCGATTCTCAGCCGTTTTTTCAATACCGCTCCTACGTTCTGATCTGGCCGTTGCCCAGTATTATGTACTTATAGGTAGTCAGTTCTTCCAACCCCATAGGCCCGCGTGCATGCAGCTTGTCTGTGCTGATGCCTATTTCCGCACCCATGCCGAATTCATAGCCATCCGTAAACCGCGTTGAGGCATTGACATATACGCAGGCCGAGTTGACCTGCGATAAAAATTTCATCGCGTTACCGTAGTTCTCCGTGACAATAGCATCCGAATGGCTGGAACCGTAAGTATTGATATGGTCTATTGCTTCATCAACATCCGAAACAATTCGTATTGACAAAATAAGGTCAAGATATTCAGTATACCAATCTTCTTCTGTGGCGCTTTTTATGCCTTTTAGTATGGCCATCGTCTTTTTACAGCCGCGCATCTCTGTGCCGGCTTTTTTCAAATCTCGCGCTAGCACCGGTAAAAAGCGCGCTGCAACGCCCTGATGTACCAATAGTGTCTCCATCGCATTGCATACCGCCGACCTCTGAATCTTTGCGTTGAGCGCTATTTTGTGCGCCATATTAATATCTGCGTCTTCGTCGACATAAACATGGCAGACGCCTTTATAATGTTTTATAACGGGTATGCGCGAGTTTTCAGTAACTTCTTTTATCAGCCCCTCGCCGCCTCTCGGCATAATAAGGTCAACATAATCATTAAGTTTCAAAAGTTCATTTACCGCTTTTCTGTCTTTTGATGTTATAAGCGCGATTGCTTCCTCAGGAATAGAAGTTTTAGATAAGGCGTCTCGCAGGCATTTGAATATCGCTATATTTGAATTCAGTGCCTCGCTTCCGCCCCTGAGAATGACACTGTTGCCTGACTTAAGGCAAAGAGCGGCACAATCACTGGTAACATTAGGCCTGGCCTCGTATATGATGCCGATGACGCCTATCGGAACCCGCATCTTTCCTATAATAAGGCCGTTAGGCCTCTTCCTCACCTGGATTATTCGGCCGACAACGTCGCCAAGTTTTGCGACAGATTCAAGAGATGCTGCCATCCCCTTAATGCGTTCGGAATTCAGCGTAAGCCTGTCCAGGAGTGACGGCCTCATCTTACCGGCAAGCGCCGCTTTTATATCCTTTCTATTTTCGCGGAGTATGTACGCGGCATTCTTTAAAATATTTTTAGCCATTAACCGCAGAGCGCGGTTCTTTTTGCCGGTAGCGACATTGCCCAAAACAAGGCTGGCCTTTTTAGATGCCTTTGCTGTTGTTAATACATTCTGCCTGGTACCCATACTTCTGCCTTCCTATAAAATAACTAAATTATCCCTGTGGACCACTTCGTCATAATATTTATAGCCCAGGATACTTTCAATATCTTTTGTATTGCGCCCCATTATCTTATTGAGATCGGATGAAGAATAATTCGTAAGGCCCCGCGCAAATTCCTTGTTATTTTCATCAACTATCGCAATGGAATCCCCGACGTCAAATTTTCCCGAGCAGCCGGTTATGCCGGATGCAAGAAGGCTTCTGTTCTTTTTTGTAAGGACTTCTTTCGCACCTTTGTCCACTTTTATATGCCCGCTTGATTTCAGAGAGTACGCAATCCAGCGCTTCCGGGCGCTTATCTTCGGCTGTTTGGAAATAAAAACCGTCCCCACACCTTTGCCGTCGAAAAAATCAAGAAGGATGTCCTTTTTACCGCCATTCAGAATAACGCATTCTATACCGGCATTAGTGACTATCTTAGCTGCCTGGATCTTTGTTGTCATGCCTCCTACGCCGAATTTACTGCCTTCCTCAATGGCAAGGTCCTCAATTTCGTCCGTAATATTTTCTACCTTCTTCATTACCTCTTTCTTCGCCTTATCTTTAAGGTCAAACTTATATAAACCGTCAACGTCAGACATTATTATAAGCTTGTCAGCCTCTATGAGGCTTGCGACCAAGCCGGACAGTCTGTCGTTATCGCCGAATTTTATTTCTTCGGTAGAAACAGTGTCATTTTCGTTTATTACCGGAATGACCCCGTCGTAACTCAACAGCGCCGTGAGCGTATTCCGGGCATTGAGATATCGCTCGCGGTTATTTATATCATCCTGCGTAAGTAATACCTGCGCGGCCTTTAGGCCGTAGCACCGGAAGTGTTCGTCGTATTTTTTCATCATCTCTGCCTGCCCTATTGCCGCACATGCCTGTATCTCGGGCAGGGATTCGGGACGGGCGTGGAGCTTCAGAAGTTTTATACCGGCGGCAATCGCACCGGAGGAAACCAATATGAAGGCGTAGCCCTTTTTGCGTAATGCGTTTATCTGCTCGGCTATATTCTGGATGCGGTTGTCGTTCAAGCCGGCAGAATCCTTCGCTAAAACTGAACTGCCGATTTTTACCACTATTATTTTTGATTTTTTTTCCATTTTAATACTCATTGTATGGCTCGGCCTTTGAAACTTTTTTTAATTCATTTGCAGCCGCCTTTAACAGTTCAGAGAGCCCTTCTCCAGTAGCTGCGGATATCCTGTATACTTTCTTAGATCTTGCGGATTTGAAATTTTTTATATTTGCTTTTGCCTCGGCTAAATCCATTTTATTAGCCGCTATAATCTGCTTTTTTGTTTTAAGCCGCTCGCTGTACTCGGCAAGTTCGTTGTTCAGCTTTACAAAATCGTCATTCGGGTTTCTTCCGTCAATACCCGCCATATCAACGATATGTATAAGTATCCGGGTTCTCTCTATATGGCGAAGAAACCTGTCGCCCAGCCCTCTTCCCGCGTGCGCGCCTTCAATAAGGCCGGGTATATCCGCTACGACAAAGCTGAATTCGCCTATTTGTGCGACTCCCAATATGGGGCTTTTTGTGGTAAATGGAAAATTTGCTATACGTGGTCTGGCGTGTGTTATTTTGGATAGAAGTGTGGATTTGCCGGCATTGGGATAGCCTATGATTCCTACATCTGCGACGAGCTTAAGCTCCAGATAAAGTTCTTTTGCCTCACCCAATTCTCCGGGCGTAGCATCTCGTCTTACGCTGTTGCCCTTACCGCCGGCACCGCCTTTCGCTATTACTACTTTTTCGCCAGGCTCTCTAAGATCGCGTAAAACTAACCCTGTCTCTTTGTCGCTAATTACAGTGCCGGAAGGCACCCGCAAAATATGATCTTCGCCGTCTTCACCTGTTTTATTGTTCGACCCACCATGTGTCCCCGACTCAGCCTTGAAATGCTTATTGTATTTAAAATCTATAAGCGTATTTTTGTTGTTGTCGGCTACGAGGACAACATCGCCGCCGCTTCCCCCGTCACCGCCGGTCGGTCTGCCGTACCTTTTGCCGCGCATTTTCTCAAAGCTTCCGCAACCCGAGCCACCATTGCCGGCTTTTACTAATATCCAGGCCTCGTCAATAAACATTATTTTGCGATTATGTTGATGGTGCGGTTCTTTTTGAAGTCAACCATACCCGTTTTTAACGCAAACAGCGTATCATCCGAGCCTATGCCTACGTTTATGCCGGGCCTATATTTTGTGCCGCGCTGCCGTATAATTATACTTCCTGCTGTAACCAGCTGTCCATGAAAGCGTTTTACTCCCAACCGCTGCGCATTGCTGTCACGGCCGTTGCGCGAACTACCTAATCCTTTCTTATGTGCCATTGCATTACTCCCCCTTCAGACTGATCTCTTTTACTTTCAGAACCAGAAGCTTTCTCCGGTGTCCTTTTTTAAACTTTGAACTTTTGCGTTTACGGTATTTGTACGCAATAACTTTCTTTGCCTTCTCTTCTTTTATCACGTCACAGGTGACATGAGCGCCTTTGATATACGGACTGCCGACTTCTATATTCTTGCCGTCATTATATAGCAGTACTTTGCTAATTTTGGCAGATTTTTTCGCATCCGTGCCAAATCTCCCCACCTTTATCACATCACCTTTTTTCACTTTAAACTGGCTTCCGCCAGCTTCTATGATTGCATACTCCATCTTATCCCTCCCTAAAGGGTAGCTAATATATCATAATTACATAACTGTGTCAAGGCAAATACCGTAAGTGTTAGTTTAACCAATATTTACCCTTACATCCTCCACATGCAGATGCGGGTCACCGTGTATTATTATGTTACACCTTGAATTTCGCCCTATTAATTCCAGCGCTTTTTTGTAATTCTGCAGTATGTGGTCCTTGAGACCCAGATTTAACGTTACCTGCACCTTCTTATGGCGCTCTACCTTCAGTCGTTTTTCCAGCAATCTCAGCACCTCTATGGACATTGTAATAAGAGACTTTACCGTCCCCCGGCCGCTGCAGTACGGACAAGTATTGTACGAGGCGCTTTCAAGGCTCTTGCGCATCCTCTGCCTTGTCATTTCTACAAGGCCGAACTGTGAAAAATGCAGGACCTTGGTCCTTGCTTTGTCGTTCTTAAGCGCATTAAGCAGTACCTGCATAACGGACTGCCTGTGCTCTTTGGAATCCATATCAATAAAATCCACTACCACGATGCCGCCTATATCCCTTAATTTGAGCTGCCTTGTTATCTCTACCGCCGCTTCTTTATTAGCGATATAGGCAGTGTCCTCCGGATTTCTTCCGGAAAAACCGCCCGTATTCACATCAATCACTACGAGGCCCTCAGTAGGCTCTATTATGATATATCCCTTGGATGGCAGGTTTACCCTCCGGTCAAATATCCTTTCAATCTCGCTCGCGATATTGAATTTCTCAAATATCGGCTGCGGGGTGTTGTGGAGTTTCAGTTTAGATCTTATTTTCGGCGACATCATCCTGAGAAGCAGAAGCGTCTTCTTATATTCCAGCCTTGAATCTATTATCATAAAATTCGCGTCTTCGGTCAGATTGTCGCGAGCGATGCGTTGAACAAGGCCGTATTCTTCATGAATTAACGACGGCGCAGAATTCCGGGACGCGATCTTTTCTATGCGCCTGTAAACATTGTAAAGATAAACGGCCTCCCTTTTCAGCTCGTCTTTTGTATGATTAACGGCTGCAGTCCGCACTATGATTCCTACGTTATTAGGAAGATTGACTTCGTCTATTATAGATTTCAGCCGTTTTCGCTCTTTTGGGTCGGATATCTTTTTAGAGATACCTTTGTGTGTATCGTGCGCCATCAAGACAAGGTATCTTCCCGGCAGACTGATATGCGCTGTAAGCCGCGCGCCTTTAGTCCCCAGCGGTTCCTTTACAATCTGGACAAGAAGTTCCTGCCCCTTCTTCAGGATATCCGTTATCTTTGGAGGCGGGCCGCCCCTATCCTTCTTCCTGTGTTCGTCATCCACTTCTTCGTCTACAAGATCTATGTAAGGAGATCCTTCTTCTACAATATCGTCAACGTAAAGAAAGCCATTTTTCTCCAGGCCTATGCTAACAAAGGCTGCCCCTATGCCCGGCATTATAGACTCGACCTTGCCTTTATAAACACTGCCAACGAGACGTTTTGCCGAAACCCTCTCCACATAAAATTCCTCTATCGTGTTATTATTTAAAATCGCGACCCTGCTTTCTTCTGCGGTCGCATTTACTATTATCTCTTTTCCCATGTATTTTTCCTATCGCATTCTAACCAGGTTAAATTTGTCAGATTAGATGA
>CAYIQH010000050.1:0-6838 GCA_964365575.1 uncultured Planctomycetia bacterium
TATTCCGCTGGAACCTTTCACCTGATGACGCACGCGTTTTTCAAGGCGCTCCTCTTCCTGTGCGCGGGCAGTGTAATTCATTCGATCCATACCCAGGACATACGCCAGATGGGCGGCATATTCCAAAAGATGAAGATAACGGGCACGACTTTCGTGATAGCAAGCCTGGCCATCTCCGGCGTTCCTCCTTTCTCCGGCTTCTGGTCAAAAGACGAGATCATATCTGAGACCCTGCATAATGGCCATCCGATTTTATTTACAATAGCCATTGTGACGAGCCTCTTAACCGCCTTCTACATGTTTAGGCTCATATTTTTGGTCCTTTTCGGTAAACCGCGTTCGGAGCTTCATCTCCACGAATCGCCCAAAGTGATGACGATACCTTTAGGCATATTGGCAATATTCGCGATATTCATAGGGCTCCTGGGGTCGCCTTTCATGCACAATATGTTTCAGTCCTTCATGCATCTCGGCCAGGTTGAGAAACTCGAAAGCGCCGGGCCAAATCACCTGGTCATGTGGCTCTCTACGCTTGTCGCATCGCTAGGCATCGGAATGTCTTATCTATTTTACATACGTAATAATAAGATACTGCCGCAGGAGATACGGCGACATTTTGCGCCTTTATACAATCTTTTGTCTAACAAATATTATATTGACGAAATCTACGACTTTTTATTTATCAGGCCGGTTATCCGCCTGTCGCGCCTGGCGTCTAGATTCGATTCGGGCGTAATAGACGGCGCGGTTAACGCAAGCGCTGAAATCGTTGTGTTCTTAAGTAAGGTAAAGGCATGGATAGACCATTACATAGTAGACGGGGCGGTAAATATGATAGCCGGAGCCGTCGGATTATCTTCATCTTGGCTCCGCAGGATTCAAACGGGCTACATTCAGACTTATTTACTGGTTGCGTTCCTTGGTTTAGTAGTTATCATCTTCATTAAATTAATAGGAGGTTAACAGTGCACTTTCCAATTTTGTCTTATATTGTATTTTTGCCGCTGGTCGGAGGTATACTCATATTATTTACTCCGAAAAAGAATATAGGCCTGATAAAGGCGATCGCCACAGCCGCTACCGGGCTCAGCCTTTTACTTTCTATCCTGCTATTGGCAAAATTCAACTATGCGAGCCCTTCGATGCAATTCGAGGAAATTTTTAGCTGGATCCCGTCAATAAATGTCTTCTACCACCTTGGAATAGACGGCCTAAGTGCCGGACTTATATTTTTAACAACTCTGCTGAGTTTTCTGGCGTGCATAGGATCCTATGGTATAGACAAGCGGCAAAAAGAATATTTCTTTTTATATCTTTTGCTTTCGACGGGTATGCTTGGCACTTTTTGCGCCCTTGACCTTTTCCTGTTTTACGTCGTCTGGGAGATAGTGCTCGTCCCCATGTATTTCTTGATAGGCGTCTGGGGCGGCCCGAGAAAAGAATACGCGGCAATCAAGTTTTTCATATACACTCTCGCAGGCTCAGTCTTTATGCTTCTGGGGATACTGGCCCTCTACTTCACATCAACACCGCATACATTCGATATATTGGAACTTGGCAAGACGGCCGGCGGGTTGGCGCTCGGCTCTCAGATCCTCATCTTTATAGCCTTCTATCTGGGGTTTGCCGTAAAGGTTCCTGTCTTCCCGTTCCACACATGGCTTCCTGATGCGCACGTGGAGGCTCCTACTCCGATAAGCGTCTTACTCGCCGGAGTCTTACTTAAGATGGGAGGATACGGCTTTTTCAGGATAAGCTTTCCATTATTAAAAGATGCGGCGCACTATTTTGCCTTACCGTTCGCGGTATTAGGCGTGATCAATATAGTCTACGGAGCCCTCGTGGCAATGGCGCAAACAGATTTCAAAAAGATGGTCGCCTATTCGTCAGTAAGCCATATGGGATTTGTGATGCTGGGGCTGGCGAGCATGACCGCCACGGGATTTAACGGCGCGCTTCTGGAGATGTTCAACCACGGCATAATCACCGGAGGGATGTTCTTCCTCGTCGGCGTCCTTTATGACCGTGCTCATACAAGAGATATTGATAAATTTGGCGGGCTTGGCGTTAAGATGCCTGTTTATGCCGGCGTGTTGACCATTTTCGCACTCGCATCGCTAGGCCTTCCGGGATTAAGCGGATTCATAAGCGAATTTATGTCTCTACTGGGGGCATACCCCGTCTTTAAATTAATAACTATAATCTCTGCTTTAGGTTTGATTATAACTGCGGGATATTTCTTATATATGCTTCAACGGATTCTGCTGGGCCCTCTAAATGAAAAATGGGCTAATATTTTTGATATAAACAAGCGCGAGCTGTTCACGCTGATCCCTCTTATAGTAATAGTCATATTGATAGGCGTCTATCCCCTATCGGCACTTAAATACCAGCTTGCGGCTATAAATGACCTTATACTAAAAATCGGAGGCCTATCATTTTAAATATTATTGAAAACATAAGATTTATCATGCCGGAAATCATACTGCTTATTTCTGCGCTTGTAATTTTGTTCTCCTCATTATTCATCAGAAATAAAAATCTTCTGGGCGTGATTGCGATATCTGCGGTCATAGCCGCGTCATTATATCTGCCGTACAGCAGCAAAATGAATCCGTCCCTTTTCTTTAATATGCTCACAGGCGATTCATTCTCGCTATTCTTTAAGGAGCTGTGCCTATTTATAACAGGTATCACGATCCTGATCTCTATGGGTTATAAGGCATTAAAAGAGGACGAGATGGGCGAATATTACTTTCTTCTTCTGAATGCGGCAATCGCCATGCTGCTGGCAGTGTCATCTGACAATCTGCTCATGATTTATATCTCTCTTGAGATGCTTTCCTTGGTCTCATATCTACTGGTGGCCTCTTTGAGACATGATCCCATGTCAAGCGAAGGGGCTTTGAAATATTTTCTCTTCGGCGCTCTCTCAACAGGTATAATGCTTTATGGCATTTCTTTTGTCTACGGATTATTCGGCACTACAGACCTATCTACAATCTCAAACGCCGTAAGTGCCGGCCAGGCAAACGCCCTCATAACGTTTATCCTGCTTCTATTAATACTGGCGGGTTTGTGCTTCAAATGCTCGCTCGTCCCGTTTCACATGTGGGCGCCTGATGCATACCAGGGGGCGCCGACAGCTGTAACGGCATTCATCTCTGCCGGGCCGAAGGCTGTCGGATTTGCCGTGCTCCTGCGCATATTCACAAAAAATTTCTTTGGCCTCTATGCAGACTGGTCGGGTCTGATCATGCTCATAGCCATCTTTACGATGACTATTGGAAATATCATCGCTATTTCGCAATCCAACATAAAGCGCATGCTGGCTTATTCATCTATTGCACAGGCCGGCTATATGCTTATCGGGTTCGTTGTCGGAAGCGCGGCCGGTATGGAAGGTATATTGTACTATATCCTTGCTTACGCGCTTATGAATCTGGGGGCTTTCGGATGTGTTATTCTTGTTTCAAACTCCATAAAAAGCGACGAGATCGAGGATTATGCCGGGCTTCATAAGAGGGATCCCGTCCCGGCATTTATGCTGAGCATCTTCCTGCTTTCGCTCGCAGGTATTCCGCCGCTGGCCGGGTTCTTGGGAAAGTTTCTGGTATTTGCAGCTGCGATAGAGTCGAAGTTTATTCTTTTAGCAGTGGTATGTGTTATAAACAGCGTTATAGCGGCATATTACTACGTGCGAGTCATTAAATATATGTACCTTGACGAACCAAAAGCGATGAGCACCGAACCAAAATCAGCGCCTCTCCAAATAGCCCTTGCAATCGTTATGGCAGGAGTGTTGATAGCAGGGCTTTGTCCAACTCCTTTTTTAAACTGGATCAGGGCTTCGCGGTTCTTTTTCTTCCAATAATAACTTGTCACCCCGTCTTCGTGTTCTATTTTTGTACACGTACGGCTTTATCTCCGCTGAACCAGACATAAAGAGAATTGTAGGTCCACTTTTCATCTGCCCCGCCTTTACCGGCAATGTTGTCTACGCGAGACGGCCCCCCTTTTGCTCTCTTGACTTGTGTTCTATCCATGCCCACTTCCACCTTGCCGTCTAAAGAGTGCTTATCAAGATCTGTAAGCGGTTCTTCCTTGTGCAGGTTTCCGTCTTTCTCGTAAAAATAAATATACTTTGACGGCCCGTAGTATATCCACTCTTCAAGCTTCTGGCCCGTTGACCCGTCTCTGCAATTCCAAACGCCTATCACATCGGGGCAGCCGTATTTTTTAAAATATTTCAGCTTATCCTGCGACATTTTCCCGAAATAATCTACCTGCCTGTTTTTTTCGGCTGCCTTTTCTATTTTCTCTATATCATGCGGCTTTGTCCACCCTTCCTTCTGGCTATTCGTCAGCTTTTTATATTCCGCCGACGACACCGCAGGTATCAACAAAACCAGAAACAGCAGAATTACTTTTTTCATTTCAGATTTTAAAAACAGAATCGTTCTCGTGGACCTTCTGGCTGACTTTTATGCCTACATGATCGCCGGCTTTCGCTTCATTGATTACCGTCGTTTCGATCCGCATTGAGGATACAGGCTGCGTAAAGTCCGCGGTCTTTCCCTTTATATGTATAGTATCTCCTAC
Source organism: uncultured Planctomycetia bacterium (assembly GCA_964365575.1). Lineage (GTDB taxonomy): Bacteria > Omnitrophota > Gorgyraeia > JAHIPI01 > JAHIPI01 > CAYIQH01. The sequence goes on from CAYIQH010000050.1 coordinate 4,603, forward strand.
TTTCAATGCGTCCGAAAGCGCAATGACTGCGGCTTCTACTTTCCCGAAATAATGAGTGACCTTACCAACAAGTTTTTCTTCTGCCATTGCCCACCTCCATTTTCTCTATTAATTTTTCGTATTGGTTATTATAGCACCAGGGGGCAGCAATGTGCAATTAAAATCCCGAGCATGTCGGAAACGTTACCCTAAAATTGCCTTCAGATCTTCATCCGGCGTAGAAATAGGCTTAATATCGAACGTATCCTGTAATACCTTCAGGACGTTTGGGGTAACAAATGCGGGAAGCGACGGCCCTAAACGGATACCCTTGATGCCCAAATGAAACAACGTCAAGAGAATGGCCACAGCTTTTTGCTCAAACCATGATAACACAAATGATAATGGTAATTCATTTACTTCGCAATCGAAGGCCTTCGCTAGTGCTGCTGCGACCTGAATTGCAGAGTATGCATTGTTACACTGCCCGATATCAATCAGGCGTGGTATGCCGTCGATATTCCCAAAGTCCATCTTATTGAACCTGTATTTACCGCAGGCAAGTGTCAGAATAACGCAATCCTTCGGAACCTTTTCTGCAAATTCGGTATAATAGTTACGCCCCGGTTTTGCCCCGTCGCACCCGCCTATTAGGAAGAAATGCCTTATCTTGCCGCTCTTCACGGCCGAAACTATTTTGTCTGCCAACCCTAAAATTGCCGTGTGATGAAATCCCGTCATAATCTTCTTCCCGGGCGCTTCAGGCAGAGACGGCAAACTCTTTGCCTTTTCAATGACAGAGGTGAAATCCCTATTTGCCAAATGGGTAGCGCCTTCGACTCCTGTTATCCCTATGGTAAATAACCTGTCAAGATAACTGTTTGGAGGCGGAATTAATACACAGTTAGTCGTTACCAAAAGAGCGCCCGGAAAATCCTTGAACTCTTTTTTTTGTTCCTGCCAGGCGCCGCCATAATTGCCGACAAGGTGCTTAAATTGTTTCAGTTTCGGATATCCGTGCGCGGGCAGCATCTCGCTATGGGTATAAACATTTACGCCGGTACCTTCGGCCTGCTTCAGCAATTCGTATAAATCAAGCAAGTCGTGTCCTGTGATGAGTATTCCCGGGCCTTTTTTTGTACCTGTTTCGACTTCTGTCGGGACAGGATTGCCAAAGCGCTCCGTGTGCACCTTATCGAGAAGTGCCATAGTCCTTAAATTCATTTCTCCGCACTTGAGAACTAAATCTATATATTGTTTTAAATCAAAACTGACATTTGTAACCGTCTTAAAGAGGGCTTCATGAACAAAGCCGTCTACTTCCTTATCAATGCCCCCTAATTCTCTTGCGTGATATGCGTATGCCGACATCCCCATTAAGCCAAAATGAAGAATATCCTGTAAGCTCTGAATATCGGGATTCTTGCCGCATACCCCTACCTTTGTGCACCCTGAACCACCCGCCGTCTGCTCGCACTGATAACAAAACATATTGCTCCTCCTTTTTTATTTATGTGCTTTCAATAATCTTGCCAGAGTTATTCCTTCAAATTCTTTAGCAATAATCCGCTCTACGCGTTTGATTTCCTTCCTTAAAATACAATTTGATCGGTTTTGGCATATTTTCCTGCGAAACATGCAATCGGAAACCCGGATATTGCCCTGAAAAATTTTAATTACATCTACTATGCTGACCTTCTTCGGATCGGCGTCAATCTTAAATCCTCCGCTTCCGCCTTCCCGCGAAACTACCAGCTTATTCCGGATAAGTTCCTGCAGAATCCTTCGCAAAAACTGATAGGGAATTTTTTGCCGGACGGCTATCTCGCGTGCTGATAAAAATTTATCTTTGTTTTTCGCCAGAATAACCAGTGCCCCAATAGCGTAATCGGAATTTTTAGTCAGAACTTTCAATTAGATTCTCCTCCGTTGACTGATACTATTATAGTATCAGTCATAAGTATTGTCAAGCATTTTTTAGAAAAATGTGAATCCACTCAGATGACAATAATCAAACTTTTATTTAAGCATCTATTTCTTCCCAACAATACCATAGTGGTAAGGAGGCAGCTCGACAATGGGAATAACAAGGTCAAAACCTGCCTTTCTTACCCAATCCCGGCATTGTTCAGGCTTAGGTCTAATATTCAAATCTGGTCCACGAGGCGTAGCAGCATCATAATTCCAATGGATTACACCTGCCTTACCACCCGGTGTTAAAATATTGTAGGCTTGTTTTAAAAGGGCTATGGGGTTT
>CAYIQH010000051.1:0-6411 GCA_964365575.1 uncultured Planctomycetia bacterium
ACGCGCCATAAAAGAAAACAACCTGAAGACTGTGGAGCAGGTGACCAATTATAAAAAGGCGGGCGGCTGCTGCGGCAAATGTAAGCCCGAGATAGAAAAATTACTGAAGGAATTCTGGGGGAAAGAATCCACCAAAGCAGTTTATAAAAAAGAACCGCCAAAGAAAAAACTTACAAACCTCAAAAAGATAGCGTTAATACAGGAAACGATAGACAGAGAAATACGCCCCAGCCTTAAAGCCGACGGCGGTGATATGGTTATCGTCGATATCGACCGGAATAAAGTTTATGTAAAATTGCTGGGTACATGCCTGGGTTGTCCCGCTACAGGCGTGACGCTTAAGGTTTTAGTGGAGTCAAAATTAAAGGAATTCGTCGATGAGGATATTATAGTAGAAGAAGTTAAGGAATAAGGAGGGGGCAGAGTGAAGCTGGTATACGCTGATAATAACGCGACGACTATGGTGGCACCCGAGGTTTTTGAGGCGATGAAGCCTTTTCTTACAGAGAAATACGGAAACCCTTCAAGTATGCATACATTCGGCGGCCAGGTACACAAAAATATAGAGAGCGCGCGGCAGAGCGTAGCCGACCTTCTCGGAGCCAATTCGCCTTCTGAAATAATATTTACAAGCTGCGGCACTGAAAGTGATAACGCCGCTATTATCGGCACTTTAAGATCCTACCCCGAGAAGAAGCATATTATCACGACAAAAGTAGAACATCCCGCGGTGCTTAATCTATGCCAGTATTTAGAGACTGCCGGATACAGTGTGACGTATCTTGATGTGGACACTGATGGCATGATAGACCTGAATGAGCTCAAGGCCTCCATAGAACATGATACGGCGCTTATTTCCATAATGTATGCCAATAATGAGACTGGCGTAATATTTCCCGTAGAAGAGATAGCTGAGATTGCAAGGACGCGGCGCATAGTTTTTCATACGGATGCCGTACAGGCGGCAGGTAAAATTCCTTTTAAGATGACAAAACTGCCTGCGGATCTTTTGTCTATGTCAGGGCATAAGATTCACGCGCCAAAAGGGGTCGGAGTGCTTTATGTGCGCAAAGGAACGAAATTTACCCCGTTTTTAATCGGCGGGCATCAGGAACACGGCCGGCGCGGCGGGACAGAAAATGTGGCTTCTATAGTCGGATTGGGTATTGCCTCGGAACTGGCCCGAAAGAATATTGAAGAAGAAAATAGAAGGGTCAAAGGCCTTCGCGATAAACTGGAAAATACTCTTCTGAAGGCAATATCTTATTTGCGAATAAACGGCCATAAAGAAAAGAGATTGCCAAATACGTGTAACATATCTTTTGAATTTATAGAAGGAGAAGCAATACTGCTTAAACTCGACGAGCAAGGAATAGCCGCTTCATCAGGCTCCGCGTGCACGTCGGGTTCATTGACGTCGTCGCATGTGTTGAGGGCTATGGGTATTCCGTTTACTTTTGTTCAGGGTTCCATACGCTTCAGCCTTTCGAGATATAACAGCGAAAGCGATATAGATTACATAATAGAGCAGTTCCCGCCCATCATAAAACGCCTAAGAGAAATATCCCCTTACGGCAGATAAAAACCGAGGTGTCCCTATGGAACAAAACACGATTAAAAACCGGATAATGATTGTAGATACCTGTAATTATTTTCGTAATGTAAAAGAATACGGCCAATACGCAAGGGCAGAACGTATTTAATCAAATCAAAGTGAGGAAAAATATGAATTCAGGTTTAAGAAAAAAGATTTTACAAAAGAAAGTAAAAATTGGCGTAATGGGGCTTGGCTATGTCGGTCTTCCGCTGGCGGTAGATTTTGCGAAAAAAGGTTTCAAGGTATACGGCATGGATGTAGACAGGGACAGGATTGAGAGGTTAAGAAAATGCAGGTCCTATATATTAGACGTTCCGACTTTAGATATAGTGAAGGTCATAAAAAATAAAACGCTGACCGTGACAGCCGATATGAGTGTCATAAAAAAATTAGACGCTGTTATAATCTGTGTGCCTACGCCGCTTGATAAGGCAAAAGAGCCGGATATGTCTTATATAATATCAGCTGTTGAAAGCATCGCAAAATATATGAGACGCGGGCAGATCATAACGCTTGAATCGACGACCTATCCCGGCACGACGGAAGAAGTGATGCTGCCGGTCCTGGAGTCACACGGCCTTAAGGAGGGAAAAGATTTCTATCTTGCCTTTTCTCCTGAAAGGATAGATCCGGGCAACAAAGATTATAAGACGCAAAATACGCCGAAGATACTGGGCGGTATGTCCAAAGAATCTACGGAAATCGCTAAACTGCTGTACGAACAGGCGATTGAAACCGTTATTCCGGTATCTTCACCCAGAGTAGCGGAGATGATCAAGCTCCTTGAAAATACCTTCAGGATAGTAAACATCGGGCTTGTGAACGAGATAATGCTTATGTGCGACGAAATGGGTATAAACGTATGGGAAGTTATTGACGGCGCGAAGACCAAGCCTTACGGCTATATGCCGTTTTATCCGGGCCCCGGCGTCGGCGGCCATTGCATACCCGTAGATCCGTTATATCTCTCATGGAAGGCGCGTATGCGTGGTTTTGAAGCGCGGTTTATAGATCTGGCGTCTCAGATAAATTCAGAAATGCCGCGTTATGTTGTAAGTAAAACAGCTGACGCACTGAACAGCCGCGGCAAGCCGTTAAAAAACTCAAAAATACTGATCATGGGAATTGCCTATAAAAAAGATGTTAAAGACCTGAGAGAATCGCCGGCGCTGGAGATCATAGATATGCTGCTGAAGAAATGCGCTCTTATATCATATTACGATCCTTATCTGCCTTATCTGAAGATCCACGGCCTTAACCTGAAAAGCGCCGGATTCAATAAGGAGACTTTCAAGAATTCCGATTGTGTAGTGATAGTGACTGATCATTCAAATGTGGACTATAAGTTTGTGGCCAAAAACTCGCGCCTTATGGTAGATACGCGGAACGTACTGAAAGATATAAAAGATAGGAAGAATATAATAAGGATATAATATGCTATGAAAAGATATTAAAGATAGGATGGGTAGATTTGTGGCTTTAAGAGAAAGCATGGAGGAGCAGGGGAACTGGTTATTCAGATGGCGTAGTTATTTTCCGTTGTTGGGAGTTCCTATACTGCTTATTGCCCTGAGGAATTCCGGATATATAGAAAGAATGTTCGGAGATCTGGCGAACACACTTTGGGGTATTTTTTCTGTCTCCGTATCTTTTCTGGGATTTTGCGTACGTTTTCTTACGGCCGGCTATGTTTCCGGAGGGACATCGGGCAGAAATACAAGGACGCAAGTAGCGGACATGCTTAATACGACAGGCATATATTCAATTGTGCGTAATCCGCTTTATCTGGGTAATTTTGTTATTATTCTCGGATTGGTTTTGTTTATTCAGGTATGGTGGTTTGCCCTGATATTCTGGTTTGGATTCTGGATATACTATGAACGGATAATTTTCGCCGAAGAGGAATTCTTAAGAAAGAAGTTCGGCAATGTCTTTCTTGAATGGGCCGCGAAGACTCCGGTATTTTTTCCGAAATTCAGTAGTTGGAAAAAACCGGCGCTTCCATTTTCGGCAAGGACCGCGATACGGAGAGAGTTTCCCACGTTTTTTGCGACGGCCGCAGCTTTTATTGTTATTAGCGTAGCGTCAGATTTAATTGCCGGAAGAGGGTTTAAAATAAATGCGGCATGGGTAGTAGTTTTTGCCATAGGCCTTGCAATATATCTGATATTATACTTTTTGAAAAAAAAGACACGGATACTATATGTGCCGGGCAGGTAGTGACCTGCCATAGAAGTTGTACCAGTTTTTAAAAGAGAGCTATGGAATTTATAAAAGATATAGTTGATATTGTTATTCATCTTGACCGGTATCTGGATGTCGTTATCAAGAACGTCGGAAGCTGGTCGTATCTCGTGCTTTTTCTGATAATTTTTTGCGAAACAGGGCTGGTTATAATGCCTTTTCTTCCCGGGGATTCACTTCTTTTTGTGGCAGGAACCTTTGCCGCATCAGGCTCTTTTAATGTCAGGTGGCTTTTTGCGACACTTGCCGTGGCGGCCGTAATCGGGGACAGCGTTAATTATGCCCTGGGAAACCTGTTTGGGGAAAAGATTATCCTGCACGGCACCGGACGGTTTTTTAAAAAGGAACATGTGGAGCGGACTCACAAATTCTACGAGAGGCACGGCGCTGAGACAATAATTCTAGCAAGGTTTATCCCCATAATACGCACTTTCGCGCCGTTCGTAGCCGGTGTAGGGAAGATGAGCTACTTTAAGTTCTTTATTTATAACGTCACCGGAGCGTTGTTGTGGGTCGCCATATTCATGCTCGGCGGATACTATTTTGGTAATATACCTGTTATTAAAGAGAATTTTTCTCTTGTCATATTAATAGTGATTCTGATTTCATTTTTGCCGGTGGCGATAGAATTATGGAAACATCGTAGAAAACACTAAAAGGGTGGGGGTAGAATATGAAACGTCTATTAAGCTGGCAGGTTATACTCGGAATAATATTGGTAGCGCTCTCGGGGATGGTATATTTTATAAATTATCTGATATTCCGTGACGCGCGGCACATATTTATTTATCTCATAGGCGATATAGCGTTTGTTTTTATAGAAGTCCTTCTGGTTACGCTGGTTCTTCACGAATTGCTGGCCTACCGCGAAAAGAAGTCTATGCTTAAAAAACTGAATATGGTCATCGGCGCATTTTTTAGCGAGGTGGGCACCGAGCTCATGACGCATTTCATTGCCTTTGATTCCAAGGCGCAGGAAATAACGAAGCACCTTGTCGTAAAAAAAGACTGGTCCAACAAAGAATTTATCAGAATGCGCAGCAGGGTCGCGAGCCACTCTGCAGAAGTATATTGCAGAAAAGGGGATATTACCGGACTGAAGGATTTTCTGATAAAGAAACGCGGTTTTCTGCTGGTGCTGCTTGAGAATCCGAACCTTCTGGAACACGAATCTTTTACAAACCTCTTGTGGGCCACCTTTCATCTGACTGAAGAGCTGGCGAGCCGCAAAAACCTGAAATCATTGTCCGACACCGATTCCGAACATCTGGACAACGATATAAAGAGGGCATATAAGCTTCTCGTATCCGAATGGCTTGCCTACATGAGCCATCTTAAGGCTGATTATCCTTATCTTTTCTCGCTTGCAATGAGGACGAATCCTTTTGACCCCAATGCTTCAGTAGAAGTGTGCTAGAAAATACCCCGAAATAGCCAATGAATGGTTTTTTGGAAAAATATCACTTTTTGCTTGCCTAACATCAACTTATGTAGTATGCTATAAACTCGTAGATATAAACAAGAAAGAGGTGGACAATGAAGACGATCAGTAAGATTTTATTTTTATGCGCAGTTTTGATTAGCTTAATAGCTCAGACGGCGTTTGGCGCATCTATCCCGCGAGGTGTCAACGGCGCCTATACTTACCTTTGCAACCAGGTGAAGGGCATAGGGATAGTAGATTCCTACAAGGACGCGTATACCTCAAGCTACACCTACGATAACGCGCTGGCGGTCATGGCTTTCACGGCAAAAGACGATTACGCGAGGGCAAAAAAGATCCTCACCGCTTACCAGAATACCATAGGCCTTCCTTTATATGGCGGGTATTATGACGAGTATGATTACCTTACCGGCATAGGTAAAGGAAGCATATCAGCCGGCCCGAACGCTTGGCTTCTCAATGCGGTCAATTTGTATTCTTATAATACTGGTGATAAACAATTTTCCCCGATGGCGGCGGCACTTGCGGATTATCTTGTGAGCTTGCAGGATATTGACGGCGGGATATTCGGAGGAGAATATTTTTCATGGAAAAGCACCGAGCATAATCTTGCGGGTTATGCCGGCCTCTACAATTATGGCATGCTTAATAATCTGCCTGAGTATACTCAAAAAGCGAATCTTATAAAAGATTTTGTCGCCCTGAATTGCTGGAACGGCGAAAGATTTCTGCGCGGGGTGAACGACGCGATAGAGGTTACTGATACGCAGTCTCTCGGAGTCCTCGCATTAGGTACGACTTACGCAAGTTCAATATATTGGGCGGAATACCACACAAAATGTACGAGGCCGTTAGGTAGGACATCCGTAACAGGGTTCGATTTCAACAACGATTTGGATACTGTCTGGCTTGAAGGAACGCTTCAGCAGGCGATGGCATTCAAAAAGAATTATGACGACTACCGCGCCGGCATCTATTTCGGCAATGTTGACAAGACCCAGAAGACAAGCGGCGGATTTTTATGCGCCACCAATAGAGGCACCACGGGGACAGACTGGATACTTCTGCCGGTCGAAAGCACTGCTCCGACGTGCTGGTACATCCTTTACTCCACAAATACGAATCC
>CAYIQH010000052.1:0-6392 GCA_964365575.1 uncultured Planctomycetia bacterium
TCTATCCTTAATCTCGGATTTGTATTGCGCAGTAAAATTATTACTACTAAGAGAAGTATTATCTTAAGTATGCCCCATAAAATTGATACGCCGCTCAATACTATACCGCCCATGAACATAATAACCAAAAATAACGGCAGTGTAAATAATAACATTGCTTTTGTCAGTTTAAAAACAGCGAGCGGCGGGCCTGAATATTCTATCAGCGTTCCGCCGACGATCTCAGTTTCTGCCTCGGAAATATCAAACGGCACAAGCCCCAGTTTCGCCTGCATGCATAAAATCGCGGCGACTAAAGCGAAAAATCCCGATGTGCTATATAATACTGCTCCTTCGGACAACTGATAATTCAAAATCCCGCCTATTGTCAGAAGCCCGCCCGATTTGATTATCGGCACAATGAGCGTCAATATAAAAGGAAGCTCATACGAAAGCACCATCTTCATCTCTCTTGATGAACCCAGGCTCGCAAGAGGATTACTTGAACCAAATCCGCCGAGTATCAGGCTCAGGGGTGGCAGCGTCAATAAATAAAGGACGACTATGATGTCGCCCACAAAACCCATATGTGTGTTATAAACAGCAAGGCATAACAGCGTAGAGACGAGAGTAACTCCTGCCAATCCTATAAGAGGCGCTGCCAAAAAAACTGTCTTTGACGCGCCGATGGGGAGCAATGTCTCTTTTCCCAATAATTTTATGATATCCATTAACGGCTGATACCATGGCGGCCCTATCCTATACTGTATCCGCGCCGTTACCTTCCTGTCTACCCAGCATAATAAAAGTCCGGCTGCCGCCGTAAACAAAAACCCGGGAAATACAACAAATTGCAGCAGTTTCATTCCTATATTCATTTTGCCTTTGTGGGTATGCCGTTTAGCTCCCAATGCTCTGCTTTTACAAAAATATTCCTGCCTACTGCTAATATGTTATTCTCTTTGTCTTCCGCAAAATCTCCGTATTTGACCACGCCTTCCGGCCCTGTCGGCCATTTGACGCAGGCAGGGACTTCGTCTTTCATCATCTTATCAAGGCAGAAATCACATCGCGGCACAAGGTACGTCATCATCTCGGGATAAATCGTCCCGAAGGGGCAGCCGTTCACGCAGGATTTGCAGCTCGTGCATTTCATATTATACTTCTGGAGGATCTTATCCTCTTCCTTTCTGCCAAGCGCCTCATTAGGGCAGGATTCTATACACGCAGCCAATTCGCATTTCCTGCAGATTATCGCATAAGTAGCAAGCTCAATGAGCGACCGCACACCTCTATTGTCGGAATGGTAAAAATAACTGCAGCCGAATTCCTTGTCGCGGTTATCGCTGTATAAGTCTATGTCTATTAGTAGTTTTTTCATTCCCAGATACCATGCAGGCCGCTTAACTTATCATACGTAAACACGGGGCCGTCTTTGCAGGCGTAATAAGGCCCGATTCTGCAGTGGCCGCATTTGCCGAAGCCGCAGGACATATTCTTTTCCATTGAAAGATATATGCTGCGCGGCTCATAACCTATATCTATCAGTTTAAATGTCGTAAATTTCATCATGATCGGCGGGCCGCATACGATGGCTACGCTATTGGCCGTATCTATGCCCATATCTCTTTTGACCAGCATCGTGATGAGGCCGACATTGCCCTTCCACGTCTCGTCCCCTGCGTCCACTGTTACTGAAAATTCAAGGTCTTTATTATCCGACCATTCTTTTATTAAATTCTTATATACAATGTCTTTCGGAGAGCGCGAGCCGTATTTTATCACTAGTCTTTTATATTTTTTTCTTTCATTCAAAAGCGCAAGTATTAAGCTCCTGAGAGGCGCCAACCCTACGCCGCCGCCTATAATCAATATCTCTTTTCCTTGAAAAGTATTAAGTGGATATCCAGCCCCATAAGGCCCGCGCACGGCTATTTCGTCGCCAGCCTTCATTCCGTGCAATACCGACGTAACCCTGCCGGCCTTCATTACCGTAAGATCCATAGCATCTTCTGTCTTCGGATTTGACGACGGTGTAAACGGTGCTTCCCCTATGCCCGGGACAGTCATTTCCACAAACTGGCCCGTCTTAAACGGGATATTCTTATCCAGTTTGAGCTTAAACGTCTTTATATTCGGCGTCTCTTCTATAATATCTGTTATTTTCCCTTTTACGGGGCAATATGGGTTATTCATTCTTCGCCTTCTTGGCATTTTTTTCCGCCACAAGGTTTTTCAATACGCGCCTTATATCTATCTTCGCAGGACAGCCGGAAAAACACCTGCCGCAACCGGTACAGGCGTAAAAACCCGCCGCACCCGGGAAAAAGTCAAACTTCTTCTCAAATCTATTCCGAAGCCTCATCCAGAGGCGCGGCCTCGCGTTTGCGCCGCCGGCGACGCGGGCAAATCTCTTATACATGCATGCGTCCCACATCTTATAGCGCACTTCTTTGTTGCCGCCTACTGTGCTATCCGCCAGATAAAAACAGTGGCACGTCGGGCAGACTACATTACACGATCCGCACTCAACACAGGTTTTGATTTCCGTTTCCCAGATCGGCGACTCAAGATTTACCTTTATTATCTCGCCAAATTCGGAGTAATGAGGTATATTGTTTTTCCTGATATTTTCGTCAACCTGTTCGCCGGTGTGTTTTCGTATGTGATCCCTTTCCTCAATGTGCCTCTCGTCCGCCTCAGTGAAAATGCCGCTATGCCTCTCCAGAAACTTTAATCCCCGCTCCGTGCAACCATCAACAAGATATCCTTTCTCAAGACTAGATAACAATATATCATAATGCTTCTGGGGATAATGCTCAACACCGAGCGAGTGACAGAAACACGTATCTATTGCATAAGTACAATCAGCGCCTATAATAAGATTATTCTCACGGTTTTTTATATAAAAAGGGTCCTTAAAATCACCTTCGCGAAAAACAAAATCCTGCGTATCCATGCTGGTAAGATCGCAGTTTTTTACGCCTATTATGCAGAAAGGTTTCCTCTTATTCGCGCTTATCTCTTCCGATTTTTTATATCCGTCCACGACCTTTTCGCGTGATATGAAAAAGAAATTCTTAAGCGGCTCAAACGGCCTTACGCCGCCGATAACGATATTATCGGCATTGCCTCCGGCTCCTTCGGAGCCGGAAAAGCGCACCAGATGCAGATTGCCGTGTATATCTTTTTCAATGTGATATACGTCATAGGTACCGGCAAGCGCCTCTACGAAAATCTTGAAATTATCTTTTATGAGAAACTTTTGTTTCATCGCGGTCAATCCTCGTTCCCGTTGGATGATAGGAAAAATGAAAAACTCTCAAGCTCATTTGAGAGGTCTATATTTTTTACCATAACGCCGCCGTTAATCTTGAGGAGAACCGGCGCGAAATTCAAAATACATTTTATACCGGATCCGATGAGCATATCCGCCACTGCCTGCGCGCTTTCCGCAGGAACGGCTATAATGGCTATTTTTATATTCTTGTTGGACTTGACCGTATCCTTAAGGCTTTTTACATCTTTTACTGTTACGTCGCCGTAATGCTTATCTATCTTTTTTGCGTCGGCGTCAAATACCTCTTTAATAATAAAACCCTGGCTTTTAAAACCAGGGTATCTTAAAAGTGCCGAACCTATATTGCCTGCTCCTACAAGAACTATCTCCCAGACCTTGTCTTTACCGAGAAGCCTCTCTATTATCCTTTTTAATTGCACTACATCATAGCCGGCGCCCGAACGGCCGAACTGCCCGAAGTATGAAAAATCCTTACGGACCTGCGCGTCGGTAAGGCCTGTCAAATCGCCGAGTTCCGTGGACGAAACTTTATCCTTGCCCTCTTTTTCCAGGCGATTTATCTCTCTTAAATAAAGAGAAATTCTTGTTACCGCGCTTTTCGGGATCTTCCTGCTGTCCATAGTGTTTTCAGGGTCAGACCCCAAGAGTCTGCTCCTGATCCTTATTCGTGATTTTTTTCACAAAGCAAAATAAAAAAAATGCAGCCTTTTCTGCTGTGTGTGGACATATTGTATGATAATACGGCTATCCTGTCAAGAATTTTTTTTCTGCTTCCAGATATTTTTCTGTGAATTTTATTATGCTGTTCATCATGCGCACGGTTTCTACGGGATATTTGCCGACAGCCGATTCAGCCGAAAGCATCACAAAATCAGTGCCGTCTATTATAGCGTTAGCAACGTCTGTCACCTCTGCGCGTGTGGGCCTGTGGTTCTCTGTCATGCTCTCAAGCATCTGCGTGGCGGTTATGACAAATTTGCCTGCGCGGTTACATTTCTTTATTATCATCTTCTGTATTATGGGTATCTCGTAGATGGGCAGAGATACACCCATATCGCCGCGCGCTATCATAATACCGTCCGAAACTGCGATTATATCGTCGATATTCTTTATGCCTTCCCTGCTTTCTATCTTCGCAATAAGCCGGCATTCAGAGCCGCGTCTCAGTGCATTTTTCACATCAAGCATATCATTCTTCGTGCGCACAAACGACTGCGCTATATATTCAACCCCGTGTTTTTCCGAAAATGCTATATCTTCTATGTCCTTATGGCTTATACTGCCGAATTTTAGTTTTGCCTCCGGGATATTTACGCCCTTATGCTCTTTGAGAAGCCCTCCTATCACCACTTTTGTCTTCAGGCTGTCGCTATTCGCGCCTGTTACTTTAAGGGCAATATTTCCGTCGTCTATAAATATATGCTGCCCTTTCTTTATATCGCTGAGTGAGCCGCGGTAATCGAAGGATATCCGGCTGTCTGTGCCTTTTATGTCCTTCCGGGTAAGTAATACTACACGTCCCTTCTTAAGCTCAACGGGCTTACCTCCTAAAAAACTCCCTATTCTTATGCGATGGCCCTGCAGATCGCCTAAAAATTTTATACGCCTGCGGTATTTCGCGGTTATGCTCCGAATAAGCTTTATCCTGCGGGCAAGATCCTTCTGTTCACCGTGCGAAAAATTGAGGCGAGCCACATCCATGCCGGCGAGCATCATTTTCCTCAGCACTGTCTCGCCGGATGACGCCGGCCCCAGAGTGCATATTATTCTGGTATTTACCATTATAGATCCTCTTCTTACTCAAAGATTATATCAACAACTGGACTGGAAACCAAAGTATTGTGAACAGGGCAATTTTTGATGAACTCCAGCAACGACTTCTTCCTGCGCTCGTCTATCCCGGAATTTTTTAAATCTATACGGGCGTTTATACGCGTAAAACGTACCGGCTTTTCTTTACAGAAGTCGGCTTCTACCTTTATGTTAAAACCCTTTAAGTCAAGTTTCAGGTCTTCCGCATATTTCCGGATATAAACCCCTAGGCAGCTGCCCACACTTGCCAGTAATGTATCCGGCGGCGTAATCCCTTCCCCTTTTGTATCTATGACAAACTGATAGTCCTTTGACTTTACGTTAAACAAGTATCCGCCTTCATTTGTAATATCTACCTGATACATCCAAAACCTCCCCCTAATAGTTACATAATAAAATACAACATAAAAGTTGTATTATCAAGTATTTTACAACTTATAAGTTGTCTTTATGCTGAGATAATGAGGTGCCAAATTGGCACCTCAAAACTCGGCATTCTTTAAGGTCGCATTTTGCGACCTTAAAGATTCTCCCGATATCAGTTATCGCCAGCTATTTGGCCGTTTTAATACTGTATTTTTGTCAATAACTATGGTGTCATCAAACTGGCACGATTGCAAATGTATCTGTTTTACTTTTCTATGAAAATCAGCGGCTTGTTTTAACTCCTCCGCACGTCGTCCAATCGGAACCACGATAATGACACATTTTGCCGGAAAAGTTTCTTTAACGGCCTTAACTGCTGGTATTAAATCACTGTCGCCGGAAATAATTACGGCCGTATCCCATTCATCAATTGCAGCTGTCTGAAATAGTTTTATGGCAATATTAACGTCTGTTTGTTTTTCTTCGGGAATCTGGTACGATTTTTTGCATATTCGGCAAGTAGTGTCTTTCATCCTAAAGGATCCAAATATAGGATTCACCCCTACCATCTGCAAAGCTTTCACATACGCCTGATGACGTGCAAGTTTACCCGGATCCCAGGTAACATAGGAGGTAAAATAGAAGACATCTACTATCTTATCTTGTGGGTAGACAAAACAGTCCGCAAATTTCTTTAGATTAAGCCACTTGTACTTGTGGTAAGAAAAGTTGTCATCTAAGGCGTGATAAAGGTTGAATCCATCAATAAATACACATACCCTATTTAATGTCTTCATAACCACCTATAAAAAAATAACCCGAACCCACGCGGAGTTCGGGGCCAACGAGACATAAATCTCGCTGGGATGATAGTAATAACAGTACTTTGTTAAAAAATATTTTCTCTTCCGATTATTTTCAAAAATCGTCTTTA
>CAYIQH010000053.1:0-6284 GCA_964365575.1 uncultured Planctomycetia bacterium
GGAAGCCGTGCAGAAGGCAACGAAGATACACCCTGAGACTATTGATGCTCTTGAGAAGGGCCGGCTTGAAGATAAAGTGGGCGAGGCCTATGTGAAGGCTTTTATTAAAAATTATGCTACATATCTCGGTATGGACGCGCGAAGCATCGTAATGGAATATTCATCCAAAAGGCACGCTGCGGAAAAAGGCACTGACGACACAAAAAAAGACGAGCCTCGCAAAAGAGAACAGGCGCCAAAAAAGAAAGCACCGCAAAAAAACAGCAACACCGAACTCATCCGTTCGGTTATGGCAATACTTGTAGGTATTGCAGTTATTTTCGCGTTAATACTCGGCTTGGCAAAATTGGGGCAGTACGCGAAAGCCGCGTTTGCGAGCATAAAAATTAAGAAAAGCACCGTATACAAAAAAGCGGAACAGCCGGCAGAATCGGCGAAAACTATAATATCCATCCCAAAACAGGACAAGCTGACGCTTGGTATAACTGCATCCACCGATGTGTGGCTTAAGGTAGTAGTGGACGGCAAGGTTGCGTTTTACAATACTCTTTCCAAAAAATCCAAAGAGACGTGGAAGGCGGAAAAAGAGATAAGGCTCGCTGAAATCGGAAAGCCCGAGGCATTGAAGCTTAACGTAAACGGCAAAGAGATCGATTTTTCTGACAACCGTTTTTCAAGAAGCGTTCTAATCACACAAGAAGGCGTAGATTTTGAACCAAAATGAAGCCCCTTGATCTGCCTACCAAAGTCGGGATAATAAGCCTTGGCTGCCCCCGCAATTTAGTCGACTCCGAAGTTCTTCTAGGCATTCTGAACAAGAGCGGCTTTGTGATCGCGGAATTGCGCGATGCGGATATAGGCATAGTCAATACTTGCGCATTTATCGACGAGGCCAAGCAGGAATCCATCAGTATGATCCTTGAGTTGACAGGCCTCAAGAAGGAAGGAAAATTGCGGGCGGTGGTGGTAGCAGGCTGCCTTCCGCAGAGGTACGGAAAGTCTCTCGCAGAAGAACTGCCGGAAGTGGATGCCTTCATAGGCTGTGGTGATATAGAAAAAATCGGCGATATATTAGGCAAATTAAGCAAAAAAGAAACGGCGTATGAAGTAACAGAGACGCCGTCTTTCATTTATAGCCATACACATCCGCGGATTCAGATAACACCATCCCATTATGCGTATATAAAAATATCGGAAGGCTGTAAAAATAGATGTAGTTTTTGCATTATTCCGTCTATCAAAGGCGACTATCGCAGCCGGCCTATAGAGTCCGTATTGCAAGAGGTGGACGATATCTCCAAAAAGACACATTTGTCGGAGATAAATATAGTGGGCCAGGATACGACGCTTTACGGCGAGGATATTTACGGTAAGTCTCGGATTACCGAGCTGTTAAAAAAGTTGTGTTCTTTTAAAGAGTACAAACGGTGGATACGGCTTTTATATACGTACCCCGCGCATATTGAAGATGATCTTATCAGCCTTTTTGCGTCGGAAAGGGCGCTTTGTAAATATATGGACCTGCCGATCCAGCATATAAATGACAGAATACTCAAAGTGATGAACAGGCCGATGACAAAACGCAGCATATCCGAACTTATAGCGAAAATCCGAAAGCGTATACCGGGAGTGTCGCTGCGAAGTTCCGTTATCGTCGGGTTTCCCGGCGAAACCGATAAGGAGTTTAACGAATTAGCGGATTTTATAAAAGAAATTAAATTTGAGCGGCTCGGTGTCTTTACATATTCGCAGGAAGAGGGCACACCGGCCTGCAATTATAACGGCCAGATAGATGAGAAAACCAAGCTGGAGCGCTTCAATACACTTATGGCAGCGCAAAAAGATATAGCGGAAGAGATAAATAAGTCATTTCTGGGCAGGACTGTAGAAGTCCTCATAGACGAAAAGGATGACAGCGCGGATAATCTCTATATCGGCAGGACCGAGGCCGATGCGCCCGAAGTCGACGGCGAAGTATTTGTGAAAGGCAGCGGACTCAAACCCGGCGATTTTGTAAATGTTAAAATAACGGATACGCTTGAGTATGATTTGGTCGGTGAAGCATTAGGAAAATAGGGACAGATACTATTTTCCCATAGAAAATTGATAGTTAGCAGAAAATAGTATCTGTCCCTATTTTCCGGAGCGAGCAGAACATGGAAAAAGAATACATTTTCGTAAAAGGTGCAAGGGAACACAATCTTAAAAACATCGACGTAAAGATCCCGCGCAATAAACTTGTGGTCGTGACCGGCTTAAGCGGCTCAGGCAAGTCATCGCTTGCCTTTGATACAATTTATGCCGAAGGGCAGCGCCGTTATGTGGAAAGCCTTTCCAGTTATGCCCGCCAGTTCCTGGAGCAGCTGCAAAAGCCTAATGTGGAATATATTGAAGGGCTGTCGCCCGCCATAAGCATAGAGCAGCGGAGCGCCGGTTCGAACCCGCGTTCCACCGTAGGTACCGCGACTGAAATATATGATTACCTGAGGCTTCTTTTCGCTCGAATAGGAAAAGCACATTGCTATAAATGCGGCAAAGAGATAACCAGACAGGGCGCCCAGGAGATCGTGGAGCAGATACTTAAGACTAAAAATGATAAAGCGGTTGTTATTCTGGCTCCTGTAGTGAGAGGTAAAAAAGGCGAACATAAAGATATTTTTGATGAGATCGCAAAAGAAGGTTTTGTCCGCGCCCGCGTCGACGGGAAAATCATGGAACTCGATAAGGACATACGCCTTAACAAAAATGAAAAACACTCAATAGAAGCAGTGGTAGACAGGATAACGGTGAAAAATGATGCTAAGAAGCGCCTCACCGATTCCGTGGAGACAGCATTAAAAGTCGGCAGCGGTTCTTTGATAATATCAGGGGATGATGATGATGATGATGATGATGATGATGATGATGATGATACTCTCTTTAGTGAATTATACGCCTGCGTAGAATGCGGCATAAGCTATGAAGAACTTGAGCCCCGGATGTTTTCGTTCAATTCGCCTTACGGCGCCTGTCCGGCCTGCAGCGGTTTGGGCAATAAAATGGAAATAGATTCCGATAGTATTGTCCCTGATAAGTCAAAACCTCTGATTGAAGCGGTGCTGCCATGGAAAAAAGGCGGCAGAGGTATTATCCTCTATTATCGCCGGCTTTTGCGCTCGGTTGCCGAAGACTGCGGGGTCGATCCGCACACGCCTTTTAAAGATCTGAAAAAAGAAACAAAAGACGTAATTCTGTACGGCGACGATACGGAGGGCGGGTATTTTGAAGGAGTCATACCAAATCTTGAGAGGCGTTTTGTAGAGACAAAAAGCGAATACATAAAGACAGAGATAAATAAATTCATGAGCGAGCAGCCCTGTCCGAAATGTAGTGGCCGGCGGTTAAAAAAAGAAAGCCTGTCTGTAACTATTAATGATAAAAATATAATGGATGTCACCGGGATGTCTGTTAAAAAAGCAGCAGAGTTTTTTGATAACCTGAAACTGAATAAGGAAGAAACACTCATAAGCAGGGAAGTAATAAAAGAAATACAGATGCGGCTTAAGTTTATGCGTGACGTCGGGCTTGATTATCTTACGCTTAACCGGGTAAGTTCCACGCTCTCCGGCGGGGAAGCGCAGAGAATACGCCTTGCGACTCAGATAGGCGCAGGCTTGGTCGGCGTTCTTTATATCCTTGATGAGCCCAGTATCGGGCTCCATCAGAAAGACAATGCAAAACTTCTGGATACCCTGATGGCGCTGCGCGATCTGGGTAACACGCTTATTGTTGTGGAGCACGATGAAGCGACAATCAGAAAAGCGGACTACATCATAGATTTAGGTCCCGGGGCAGGCGAAAACGGGGGTGAAATAATTGCGGCCGGTACGCTGGCAGAGATATTAAAAAACCGGAAATCACTGACAGCGCAGTATCTGAACGGCGAGCTCAAAATAGCAGGCCCCGAGAAGAGACGCCAGTCAAAAAGTAATAGGTCCATTACGATAGCAGGTGCGTCCGAGCACAACCTTAAGAATATAGACGTAAAGATTCCGCTGGGATTACTGGTGTCCGTAACAGGGGTGTCGGGCTCGGGCAAAAGCACACTTGTCGACGAGATATTGTACCGTGCGCTCGCAAAAAAGTTATATAAGTCCAGGGTGACCCCCGGTAAGCATAAAGCGATCCTTGGCGCTGAAAATATTGATAAAGTAATAGTTATTGACCAGTCTCCTATCGGCAGGACGCCGCGAAGCAATCCGGCAACGTACACGGGAGCCTATAGCCCCATACGCGACTTATTCGCCAAACTTTCCGAAGCCAGGATAAGGGGATATAAGCCGGGGCGGTTCAGTTTTAACGTAAAAGGCGGGAGGTGCGAGGCGTGTGCCGGTGACGGCATAAAAAAGATTGAGATGCATTTCTTGCCCGACGTGTATGTCACATGTGAGGTGTGCAAGGGGCGCCGCTTTAATGAGCAGACGCTCGAAGTAAAATATAAAGGATATTCGATTTCAGATATCCTTAATATGAGCGTGGAACAGGCGCTGGACCTGTTTAAAAATATACCGGCAGTCATGGCAAAATTACAGACGCTTCATGATGTCGGCCTTGGCTACATAAGGCTTGGCCAATCCGCGACGACGCTTTCCGGGGGTGAGGCGCAGAGGATAAAATTGTCGTCGGAGCTTTCGCGCCGCGCAACGGGAAAGACGCTTTATATTCTGGATGAGCCGACGACAGGCCTTCATTTTGCCGATATTGACCGCCTGCTAAAAGTGCTTCAGGCGCTGGTAGATGCCGGCAATACCATAGTCGTAATAGAGCATAACCTTGATGTGATAAAAAATTCCGATTATATTATTGATCTGGGCCCCGAAGGCGGAGACGCAGGCGGCAGGCTGGTTGCATCCGGCACGCCCGAACAAATCGCCAAAAATCCGCATTCCTATACCGGCCACTACCTCAAAACCGTCTTAAAGTAGTACGGGAGGTTTAAACCTCCCGTACTTGATGTAGCCGAAAATCTGCTTGAACCAGCTGCTGGCATATGGTAGAATTAAATCCTACCTTCCTATATTAATACAGGCTATTATGACAATATGTAAAATATATAATACTATAATCATACCAATTATCTGCGTTTGCGCGGTTTTGGCCGTAAGTATACGCCCTAATTACGCGTATTCGGACGAAAATAAGGACTTCCTTTTCGCAAAACAAGCCCTGGAAGATGAGTATTATGACATAGCCAAAGACAGGCTCGCCTCATTTATCAGCAGCTATCCTGACAGCAAAAATATGATAGAGGCCCGCCTTTATCTGGGCAGGGCGTATTTTAATCTGAATAAGCTCGACCGTGCTAAATACGAATTTGAGTATATAGTAGAAAGGCCTGACGCTGCTGCCTTTTCGGGAGAAGCCGCCTACTGGCTTGCCGAGACATATTTTGTCTCGACAAATTATCCAAAGGCCCTTGAATATTACCAGCGGATTATCAGCGAATATCCGGCGTCTGACTATGCTGCCTACGCTTATTATTCAGAAGGGTGGTGTTACCGGAATATGGGAGAGGCGGAAAGGGCTGTCAGCGCTTTCAAAGATATGGTCCGCAAATTTCCCCGCGTCTCGCTCGCCGCAAAAGCAGGATACCTTATCTGCGAAACTCTTTTTCAAAACGGCAAGACACGTGAGGCAAAAGAGGAGATAGATGCCTTTCTCATCAATTTCCCGCTTTCGCCTGAAACAGGCAAAATATATTTTATGAAAGGCGAAATAGATTATGATGCTGAAGACTACGTTAGTGCCGTGCAGGATTTTAAGAAGGCGCTGGATTGTGCCACTGGCTCAGATTGGCGTGGCCGCACCGAATGCAAACTCGCGCTAGCTTATTTAAAAGCCGGCAACGCGGCCGCAGCGTTGTCTTATTTTGATAGTTGCACGAAACAAAGCGGCGACGATAAACTGACAGCGACTGCCGTATTCGGCAGGGCAAAGGCGCTTGACGCGCTGGGAAGGAATGACGAGGCGCTTGCCGAGTACGAACGGCTGATTACAGATTATAACGCCTCCGAATGGCATGATGACGCGCGATTATGCAAAGCTGAGATGCTTGTCAGGCTTGACAGGCTTCTCGAAGCCGAGGCGTTATACAAAGAGTCTATAGGCCTATTGTCCGACAGCGATCTCCTTGACGAGATGAAATATAACCTCGGCTGGGTGTATATTAAGGAAAAAAAATATGAAGATGCAGTAGATATATTTAAGGAGCTTGCGCGCAGAGGCACAAACGATACTTTGAGGAT
>CAYIQH010000054.1:0-6268 GCA_964365575.1 uncultured Planctomycetia bacterium
CTGGGTTTTGAAGAAGCGCCGCTGAATGATTTAAAGAGGGAAGCCCAGAAACCGCACGGTATGATATTGGTATGCGGCCCGACAGGCTGCGGAAAAACGACGACACTTTATTCCGTATTAAAATATATTGATTCTCCTGAAAAAAATATTGTGACGGTAGAAGACCCGGTGGAATACGACCTGTATGGGATTAACCAGGTATCCATACGGCCTGAAATCGGGCTGACCTTTGCCAAGTCCCTAAGGAGCATATTGAGGCAGGACCCTGACATAATAATGGTCGGCGAAATCAGGGATTTTGAAACCGCCGATGTAGCCATAAAATCGGCGTTAACGGGCCATTTAGTCCTTAGTACATTACATACTACGACCGCCTCCGGCGCCGTCGTAAGGCTTATGAATATGGGAGTTGAACCGTTTTTAATCACATCCTCTATCGTGCTGGTCGCGGCGCAGCGCCTTGTGAGAAAAATATGTCCCAATTGCAAAGAAGAATACAAAATAGATAAATCGCTGTTTTCATCTTACAATATCACTGCTGAGGGGAGCAATATTATTTTTTACCGAGGCAAGGGGTGTAAGGTATGCTTTAATACGGGATACAAAGGCAGGTCAGGATTGATGGAGACGCTGATATTGACCCCGAAGATACGCGAGCTGATAGCGAATAGGGCCCAGGAATACCAGATAAAGGAAGCGGCCAGACAGGAAGGCATGGCTACACTGAGGGAAAATGGCCTTAAAAAAGTACTCGCAGGTGTTACGACATGGGAGGAAATCCTGAGGCTCACGGCCGGCGACCAGGATATCGATACGGTATAAAACATGACTAAATTACTTAGAGACAGATTGGTAGAGGTCCTTCTGAACAGCAAGCTTGTTACCAGGGAGCAGCTTGATAAGGTGCTGAAGATTCAGAGGAAGGAAAAGGCGAATATCGGCGACATATTAGTTAAAGAAGGGTTTATATCGCAGAAAGACCTTATGATAATATTGAGCCGCGAACTCAACATACCTCCTATAAATCTGCCCAGATACAAAATCGGCCCCGATATTATAAAGGTAATCCCGGAGCGGATAGCAAGGCAATATTGTATTCTGCCCGTGGCAGTTCTAGGCAATACTCTTACCCTCGCGATGAGTAATCCCCTGAATATTTTTGCGATAGACGATATTAAGATGCTGACGCAGTTCGATATTGACCCGGTCCTTGCAACCGAAGCGGATATTAAGGAAGCTATCGCGGTGTATTACGGTTCGCAGGGTGCCGAGATGACAAAGATACTCGAAGAAGCAAAAGAGAAGGAGGGCGAGCCTGAGATCATAGAGCATGAAGACATAGATATCTCCCGTCTCGCCGAAGAAAGTAAAAAGGCGCCGATCGTCAAGATGGTTGATCTTATAATTGCGGAAGCGCTTAAAAAACGGGCAAGCGATATCCATATCGAGCCGTGCGAACGCGAACTGAGAATACGCTACAGAATAGACGGTGCTCTTCAGGAGGCACTGACTTTGCCCAAGAAGAATCAGAATGCAGTGCTGGCAAGACTAAAGATAATGTCCAAATTGGATATAACGGAATCGAGGGTTCCTCAAGACGGGCGGTTCAAGATCCGCCTTGAGGGCAGAGAAATAGATTTCAGGGTATCAGTACTGCCTATTTCATACGGGAGCAAGGTAGTCCTGAGAGCTCTTGATAAGAGCAACCTGACCGTAGGCATGGACAAACTGGGTTTTCTAAAAGAAGAGTTGGAGAGGTTTGAGGATGGGTTTAAGAAGCCTTACGGGATGATACTTCTCACCGGCCCGACGGGAAGCGGCAAGACTACAACGCTTTATTCCATGATAAATAAGCTCAATACGCCCGAAAAAAGTATTATAACAATAGAAGACCCCGTAGAATATCAGGTTGAGGGGATTACGCAGATTCCTGTTAACGCTGACATAGGCCTTACGTTTGCGGCAGGATTACGCGGCCTTTTGCGCCAGAGCCCTGACATCATAATGGTCGGCGAAATCAGAGATTTTGAAACCGCCGATATTGCCATTAAGGCTTCGCTGACAGGAGAAATAGTATTGAGCACCTTGCATACAAATGACGCACCCGGAGCTATTACGCGGTTAATTGATATGGGTGTGGAGCCTTTTCTAGTTGCATCCAGCATAGTACTCACAGCGGCGCAACGGCTATGCCGCCGGGTATGTCCTTATTGTAAGGAAGAGACGGAAATAGCGATGTCAGTTTTAGAGAGGGTCGGGATCAAGAAAGCAGAACTTGAAAAATTGGAAGGCAAAAAATTCTTTAAGGGCCGCGGATGCCCCAAGTGCAGCAACACCGGCTATTATGGCCGTATGGCGACATTGGAAGTATTTATTGTGGATGATGCAATCAGAGACATGATAATAAAGCGCGTGCCCGGCGATCAGTTAAAAGCCTTTGCAGTCAAAAACGGAATGGCTACGCTCCGGGATAATGCGTTTAAGAAATTTATTAACGGCTCTACGACGCTGGAAGAAGTTTTGAGGATAACTACGGAAGAATAAGAGGGAGAACATGGCGCTATACAAATATGTCGCAAAGAACGCAAGCGGGCAGACCGTCACGGGAGTCCTCGATGCTCCGGATAGAAATGTGCTGATAGGCAAATTACGGGAAAAAGACCTTGTAATAGTTTCTATCGCTGAATCTAAAGGCGCTGTCCAGCAGCAGGGGTCGTTCTTTAGCAGACGATCCATCAGCATTGATGATATGGTCATATTTTCCAGGCAGCTTGCGACTATGGTCGACGCCGGTATTCCGCTTGTAGGCGCGCTTGACATTTTAGGGGAGCAGATGGAAAACAAGACATTTTCGGATGTCATACTTAAGGTGAGGGACAATGTTGAAACCGGCTCAAGCCTTTCGGAGGCGTTTTCCAGACATCCAAAAGTGTTTTCATCCCTTTTTGTCAATATGGTAAAAGCCGGCGAATCCAGCGGCATGCTGGATGAGATATTGGACAGGGTGGCCACCTATCTTGAAAAGACGAGTGCGCTTCAGAAAAAAGTAAAGGCCGCATTGATATATCCTGCCGTAATAACGACGATGGCTATAGCGATTACGATAATACTGCTTGTTAAGGTAATCCCCGTTTTTAAGGATATCTTCGCAGGTTTTGGTGCGGCATTACCTAAGCCTACTCAAGTACTTATCAATATAAGCGACATTATGAGAAAGTATTTCTTTTTTTGTATAGGTTTTACAGCCATAATGGTTTTTCTTTTTATCCGTTATGTCAATACGGAAAAGGGCCGTCTTAGATTTGATACCATTATGCTTAATATGCCTATTTTCGGAATTCTATTACGTAAAGTAGCTGTCAGTAAATTCACGCGGACGCTTTCTACGCTGGTAAAAAGCGGGGTTCCCATTTTGAGTTCCCTTGAGATAGTGGGAAAGACATCCGGCAATAAACTGATAGAAATGGCCGTTGGCAATATCCGCTCCAGTATAAGAGAGGGTGAAAACATAGCGGAACCTCTTGCTAAGAGTAAAGTCTTTCCGCCGATGGTAGTCAGAATGGTTTCTGTTGGTGAGCAGACAGGCGAACTTGAAAAGATGTTGTCAAAGATAGCCGACTTTTATGACGCTCAAGTGGATGCAGCTGTTAGCGGCCTAACAAGTATGATTGAACCATTGATAATAGCATTTTTGGGAGTGGTGATAGGAACTATAGTCATCTGTATGTTCTTGCCGATATTCAAGATATCGACGATCATAAACATGTGACCTTGATTTTTGCTACTGGATATGGTATACTACTATGGTATAAGTTAGAAGATGAAACAGGTGCCAAAATCTAAATGGGTTATCATAAATACCTCCCGTTGCGAAATTGGCAGGGTTCTCTAGCTGTACTAAGTACCATCCAGGTAAGGAAGGGAGGGGATTGAAATGTTATGGCTAAAAAATAGGAAAGGCTTCACGCTAGTTGAAATAATGATCGTTGTTGCAATTATAGGTCTCTTGGCGGCTATAGCTATTCCTAACTTCGTAAAGGCCAGACAGACGGCGCAGGCAAATGCCTGTATTAATAACATGAGGCAGGTAGAGTCTGCGAAGGAACAATGGGCGCTTGAAAACGGTAAGACCACAGGCGATACCATTACAACTGCCGAAGCAGGTGCTTATATAAAAGGCGGTTATCCTACATGTCCGGCTACCGGAACCTATACGATAGGAGTAGTCGGAACCAACATAACTTGCTCTAAGTCGGCAGAAGGCCACGTATTGCCGTAAGTGTTAGGTAGTAATAGTCAGCTAGCCATACTAGTAAAAGCGATGGGTTGGTATTTACCCATCGCTTTTCGTTTATCCCCTTGACAAACCCGCATATATGTGGTATTTTTTATTAACAATTATTAATGTAATTATAGCTTATTAAAGGACTTGCATGCACCGGATAAAGAGAGCCGCAGGATATACTCTCGTAGAGCTTATGATCGCCGTAATAATCATCGGCGTTCTCGCCAGTATCGCACTCCCGAATTACTATAAGACTCGAGTGGGAACGCGAAAAGGGATCTGCATGAACAACCTACGCCAGATAGAAGCTGCCACCGATAGATGGGTTTTTGAAAATGACATAGACGATGGGCACCTGGTCACATCCGAAGAAGAATCTGACATTTATAATTACCTTAAAAACGGCAAACCCGTTTGTCCCGCGCGCGGGACCTATGTGATTACTGCGACAG
The DNA here is from genome assembly GCA_964365575.1 of uncultured Planctomycetia bacterium. Classification (GTDB taxonomy): domain Bacteria; phylum Omnitrophota; class Gorgyraeia; order JAHIPI01; family JAHIPI01; genus CAYIQH01. Next base: position 4,738 of record CAYIQH010000054.1, read on the forward strand.
GAAGTTTTCCACAGGTCACTTGCAGCGTAGAAGGGCATACTCTTGCACAATAAACTTGTTAGAAAAATAAGATGAATCTATTTAAGAACCTGATCAAAACCGGAAGAGAACATATCGGCGTAGACATAGGTTCCTATTCCGTCAAAGCGGCGGAGCTTCTGCGCGAAAAAGATGTTTTTAAAATTATTAATATCGGATATGCCAAAGTAAAAAAGCCTAACGCTGCGGAAAGTATGGCAGAAGCGGTGAGAGAAGCGTGTGCGATGGCGAAGATCCCGGAAGGTACTGATGTGGCTGTCGCTGTCCCGGGCGCCTCTGTTGTTGTAAGGTTCATAGAACTTCCGCGTATGACAGAAGATGAGCTTAAAAATGCTATAATTTTTGAAGCCGAAAAATATATCCCATTCGGAATCAACGAAGTTATTATAGACCATCAGCTGCTGATACCCCATCTGGGCGATAATAAGATGCTCGTTCTTCTTATTGCGGCAAAGAAAGATATCATAAATGAAAGGCTGGAGCTTATAACTCAGGCCGGACTGTCCGCCCGCGTTCTGGACGTCGCATCGCTGGCCAACGTCAACTCATTTTTGGCGGCGGCCAAGCGTAATAAAAGTGAAATTGCCGCCGTCATAAATATCGGGGCAAAAGCCACCGATATAAATATTATATCCGAGGATGTACTTTATTTCACGCGCAGCATACAAATAGGCGGCGACGAACTTACCAAGTCACTGGCAGAATCTTTTTCGCTGAACATGAAGGATGCGGAAGAGCTCAAGATCAATCCTAAAGATAAAACAGCTGAGGTGGCCGAGAAAACAAAAACAGTACTACATACTATTGTAGATGAAATACACCTTTCATTCAGCTATTATGAGAATCAGTCGGGCCGCAATATTGAAAAGGTCTATCTTAGCGGAGGCGCGGCAACGAGCGCGAATATATGCGGCTTGATGAAAGAAAATCTGGATATGGATGCAGCGCTGTGGGACCCTACCGGTTTTATGATACCTGACTCTTTGGTAGACAGCCGGCTGCTTAATTCAATTAAATATCAGATGGGCACGGCCATAGGCCTTGCACTAAGGTAAAAGGTTAGATGATAGAAATAAATCTACTCCCTCCGGAGATTAAGAAAAGGAAGCGAAGGATAGAACTTCCCGACATCTCATTTCTGCCGATAGTAGCCGGCCTTTTAGGCGTCATCATAATAATCCACCTTTTGTTCGGTATGACGTTAGCCCTCAAGGCAAAGTCCCTCAAGAGGCTTGAAAGAAAGTGGGAGACGGTGCTGCCAGACAAGCAAGAGGCCGATAAGATGAAGTCGGAGCTTACTGCTATGAGGGGTAAGGTAGACGCGATTGATAAACTTATGAAAAACAGGCGCAGCTGGGCGCGGCGGTTAAATGATATCAGTGACTCTATGATACCCGGCGTATGGCTGAACAAGCTGTGGCTGGAGAACCGCGTGATAATACAGGAAGCCTCCATGGTCAAAAGCGATGCCGGCGGCAAAGTCAAAGAGACT
>CAYIQH010000055.1:0-6224 GCA_964365575.1 uncultured Planctomycetia bacterium
AGGTCGCGAGGATTGCTGCCGTCAATGTAGTCTTACCATGGTCTATGTGGCCGATGGTTCCTACGTTGACATGCGGCTTAGTGCGTTCAAATTTTTCCTTTGCCATTGTCTTCCTCCTTACTTGCTCTAACCAGGTTAGATTTGTCAGATTAGATGCAAATCTAACCTGGTTAGAATATTCTAGCTATGCACTAGCGATGGAGCCCTCGATCGGAATTGAACCGATGACCTCATGCTTACCATGCATGTGCTCTACCGACTGAGCTACAAGGGCGTATTCATCAAGCCAAGATTTTATCTGTTTAATCAGCTTTATATTGTTTACGTACAGTGTTGCCGTACCGTACAGGGCTCTTTTCTTCTTATATACACCCTTGCCCCGTCTTTCCAAAACCCTTGTCGTATAAAATTGAGTTAGCGGTAAATTTAATTCACGTCTCCAGAATTGCTCAACGCCCTTTACGTCACAGCCATTGTATGCGGTCACTTCTACATGTATCTTTTCCTTGGGAACGCCGCATATAATCGTCAGTAGTTTTACAATGCTGTTTAAGGTTTGATGATTTTCGCTGCGTACGGCGAGTGTGTGCGGATGATTTATATAACCGCCCTCCCAGAGCAATCCAAGTGCAAAAGCCTTGAGCCGTTCTTCATCAACAGTCAAAAAATCTTTTATATGAAACATTTCCTTGTTGTGCTGCAAATAAGACGCGTCGCTTCGGGTGCGGCGCTTTATGCCGTATTTATCCATAAGATATACGACTTTGCGCCATGGCAAATTTACCGTCTCGCCGACTTCGCGCGCAGATTTGCCGAGCGAGTACTCCGTCGATATTCTCTCTATTATTTCACGTGGGCACGACATTTTGTAATGCTCTACCTACTTTCCTGCAAAAAAAATAACGCTTTATAAGTTTGCGTTATTATTCAACTAATTAACATAGAGGTTACAGAGTATAAAGTATATCACATAAGTGCATTTTGTCAAGGACTTTTTTGAAATTTTTTTACTTTTTAACATCTTTTAATAAATGGGTTAATAATACGAAATCTAAGGGGTTATGGCGAGCTTATTGCCTCTTTCCTGCCACTCCTTCAATCCGCCTTTATAGTCAAGCACGTTATAGCCCAAACCGGATAATTTTTTGGCAGCTTCAGTGCTTGCGGCACATTGGAAACTGCCGCAGTAGACAATGAGATGATCATCTTTTGATAATTTCTTTTCGGCAGTCTCCGCGTTTATTGTCTCAAGCGGAAATGAAGCAGCGCCTTCTATGTGCCCTTTAGCGAAGCTATCTGCGGAAAGAACATCAAGAAGGACATATTTCTCTCCGGAATTACCTATGCCTATGAACTGGTCGTATGTTATTTCTTTTACTCCGTCCTTGACTGCCGCTTCCTTCGCCGCATGCGAAAACATGCTCATTTTCGCTCCATGGCTTTCTTCTTTCCCGTCTTCCTCACACATGCCGCACATGGCAAAGGCGCTGACCGTCATAGCCATAATTACAGAAACTAACACCAGTACTCGTTTATGCATAACTGCCCCTTTCTATTATCCACGTTGATGGAGCGGGAGATGGGAATCGAACCCACGCAACCAGCTTGGAAGGCTAGTGTTCTACCACTGAACTACTCCCGCGAAATTTTCGGTAGAAAATTTCGTCCCGAGAAAGCGACGAATAGAAGCTTTCGAGGGGCCAGATACCCCTCGAACGTAAAGGTCTTAGCGTCACTTGTAAAGGCACTTCAGCCCCTAAAATCCTCCTATTCGTCGGATTTCTTAACGTGGCTTCAGTGCCAACTTTTTCGGAGAAAAAGTTGGTGGTGAGGGAAGGATTTGCACCTTCGTAGGCTCGCGCCGCCAGATTTACAGTCTGGTCCATTTGACCGCTCTGGCACCTCACCATAATATCTTTGGAGCTGGGGAAAGGACTCGAACCTTCAACCACCCGCTTACAAAGCGGGAGCTCTACCATTGAGCTACCCCAGCAATAAAATATCAAAAATCAAAAAATTAAGATTGACACTGCCTTGTTGCTTTATAAATACTTTCCAATATATCCCGCGCGCGAAGGCTTACCTCAGTTTTTTCCTCCGCCGCAATATCGCCGGCCAGGCCGTGCAGATAAACGCCAAATCTCGCCGCGCCAAAGGAAGTGTGCCCCTGGCCGATCAAACTCGCAATCATCCCCGCCAATACGTCACCCACTCCGCCGGAAGCCATACCGGGATTTCCCGTATTATTTACAACAACCCCTTCCTTAGGCGAGGCTATGACGGTATTCGCGCCCTTTAATACTACCACAGCATTATATTTTTTTGCAACAGTCTCTGCAATATTTTTTCGGTTTGCCTGGATATAATCTATTTCTTTATGTATCAGCCTCGCCATTTCGCCGGCATGCGGCGTTATCACTATTTCTTTTTTAGCGTGTTTCAATACATTCGGGTCATCGCAGATTGCGTTAAGCCCGTCGGCATCAAGAACTATGGGTTTTTCAAGTGCGTTAATCAGTTTCCTTACAAGTTCTTTTGTCTCAACCTGGCGTGACAAGCCGGGGCCTATGGCAACGGCATCCACTTTTTCCGAAAATTTCATGATATCGGTAAATGCGGATACGGGGAAATATCCCTTGCCGTTATCTTCTACCGGTAATGTCATGGCTTCTGCCAGTTTTGATGCCAATATCGTATTTAAGCTCTTCGGTATAGCGCATGTTACTAATCCGCTTCCGGTCAAAACCGCAGCTTCACTCGCAAGATAAGCAGCGCCCGTAAAACCGATGGAGCCGGATATTAAAAGTACATGGCCGTAGTCGCCTTTGTGTGTATCGGCCTTCCGTTTTTCAAAAATGCCTTTAATGACTTTACTTTTTGCCATAGCACGCCTTATTGAATAAGTTTAACCATATCCTTTACGGCATCTTCTATGCCGACGAATAGGGCTCTCGATATTATGGAGTGGCCGATATTCAATTCCTCTATCCCGCTTATCGCCGCTACCCTTGAAACGTTTTCGTAATTAAGCCCGTGCCCGGCGTTCACAGTCAGGCCAAGGCTCAGCGCGAATTCTGCCGCGTTTATAATAATGCGCAATTCTCTTTCCTTCTGCTTGGCGCCGGATGCGTTGGCATACCTTCCGGTATGTATCTCTATTATGCGGGCGCCGGTCTTAGCAGATGCCTCAATTTGCGCATTTTCAGGATCAATAAAAAGGCTGACCTTTATGCCCCTTGATTGCAATGCGCGAACTACTCCGGATATTTTACGCATACCGGAAGCAATATTCAATCCGCCTTCCGTCGTTATCTCCTGCCGCTTTTCCGGAACAAGCGTCGCCTGGAACGGTCTTATTTCCATAGCTGCCTCGACAATGCCTTCATTGGCAGACATCTCCAGGTTTAAAACCGTCCGTATTTCTTTTTTCAGCCGCTTTACGTCGTTGTCGTTTATATGGCGCTTGTCTTCTCTTAAATGCGCAACAATAGAATTACAGCCTGCTTTTTCACAAAGTAAAGCCGCCTGGACAGGATCAGGCTCATTGCCTCTGCGTGCCTGCCGCAATGTAGCAACATGATCTATATTTACGCCGAGCTTAGCCATAATATCATATGCCTTATTGTGCCGTTGGAGCGGGCTTCGGCTCTTCAGGTGTTTTTACGATTGGTATGTGGACTTTTATAAACTCATCTTTTGTTACAATCCCGCCGGGTATCGGCGCAAGAGAAATACGCTTATCAATATCTTTACTATGCCCGCTTATATCAACCGGTACGGTCCTGGCGATGGTAATGTCATTCAGGATGTTTTTAGGCCCAATTACCAGGCAGTCAGCCGGTGAAGCAGTAATACCGCCCTGGGCTACCTCATAACCATTCCTCGCTTTCCCTGCGATGATGACCTCTATGGGCAGTACCTTTGATACAAAATCATAATGTATCATGCTAAACATGGTCCGCTCTTCTTCCTCTTTGGCATTTTTCAGCTGCCATGTAACGTAGGACCACGTCGTAACCGCCAAAATAAGCGAAATGACTTTCAGCCAGAAATTATGAGTTATCCACTTTTTAATTCTCAGCATGTTTTTTCCGCAGAAAACTGAATACGTTCCGTTCTTTTTTTTCGTGTCCGAACAGATTATTTAATGCCCGGGAAAGCGCTTCTTTATCCAGATCACGGGTAAGTTTTCCTGTAGCTGCCAGTGAAATGGCGCCTGTTTCTTCCGAAACTACCACCACAACAGCATCCGTCTCCTCAGACAGGCCGATGGCTGCGCGGTGGCGCATGCCCATTGTCTTACTTAGCCTTGGATCCTGCGAAAGCGGAAAGAGACACCCGGCAGAGGCTATAATGCCGTTTTCAATTATGATGCCGCCGTCGTGTAATGGTGTATTTGGCATGAAAATAGTGTTTATTAATTCGCTGGTAACTTTACTATAGAGAAAGATGCCGCTTTCTATATACGGACGAAGCCCTACTTCATGTTCAATAGCGATCAGCGCCCCTATTTTCTTTTTGGATAATACGGTAACTGCCTTAACGACCTCGTCCAGGACTTTTTCTTCTTTTAGTACAGATCCGAATTGCCCCAGCCGCGCAAGCCCCCTCCGTAATTCCGGCTGAAATATAATAAGCAGGGCAAGTACCGAAATAGGGAATATCTTTGTTATGATCCAGCTCATCGTGGTCAGGCCAAACTGCTGTGTCAATATCAGCGCAAGTACTATAAGAAGAAGCCCCTTGAGGAGCTGAACAGTGCGGCTGCCCCGTATAAAGGCGAGGATCATATAATATATGACCCACAAAATAATAATTTCTGTTACATTTTTTATTAATTGCAGAGATACTGCATCAAAAGCCATTTGCGCTGTATCCTTTTATGTTATTGCTCTGCCGAGTTGATGGCATCAGCTATCCGCGCCACCAGGACCATTTCTTTTACGTCATGAACTCGCAATATATTTGCGCCATTCGCGATAGATAGCGCCGCTGCGGACGCCGTGCCCATCAGCCGCCCTCCGGAAATAATATCCGCGTCATTAATATTGCATTTTTTCAATGTATTGAGGATAAATGATTTTCTGGAAATACCTACGAGAATCGGGTATCCGAGAGCCTTAAAAGCACCCAGATTCTTTAAAATCGCAAGATTATGTTCGGTAGTTTTGCCAAAACCTATACCGGGATCTATTATTATTTTGTTCCGGTTTACGCCGGATTTAACAGCCAAGTCTATTGAACCTTGCAAGCTTGCGATTATTTCTTCCAGCAGCGAATCGTAATGGATGTCCTGCTGCATCGTTCGTGGCGTGCCCTTGATGTGCATCACAACGACCGGCACGCCGTGCTCTGCGGCCAATTTTGCCATACGGTCATCGCCGCGCAATCCCGTGATATCATTTATCATAGCGGCGCCGTTTTTCAGTGCCTCTCTTGCCACTTCGGCTTTGTAAGTATCGATTGATATCGGCACATCAATCTTCAGCCGAACCGCCCTTATTACCGGGATCGTCCTGTCCATCTCTTCGGCAACCGAAATCGGCTCCGCACCAGGCCTCGTCGATTCGCCCCCAATGTCTATTATATCGGCACCCTCAGAAGCCATCTCAAAGACTCTGTCTATGGCTTCTTTTTCATCCATGTATAATCCGCCGTCCGTAAAAGAGTCGGGGGTCCTGTTTAAAATCCCCATTATATGGGTGCGCTTAGAAAGATCCAATTCAAACTTGATTTTTGTCAGCATTATCGCTCAATTTTAAAAGCGACTTAACTTCGTCGTCGTTCATTACTTCTTTTTCAAGTAACGCCGCCGCCAAAAGATCCAGATCTGCTTTGTGACTAGACAAGACCCCCTTTGCATCGGCATAGCACTCATCAACTATCTTTTTTACTTCCTCGTCGATAATACGGGCCGTTTCTTCGCTGTAGTTTCTTTCTTCCGCCATGTCCCTGCCAAGAAAGACCTCCTCATAAGGTCTTCCAAATGTAAGGTGGCCTAATTTTTCGCTCATGCCGTATCTGGTGACCATGTCGCGCGCCTTTTCGGTAACCGCCTTTATGTCAGAGGAGGCGCCCGTGCTAATCTCTTTAAAGGTCATCTCTTCGCTCGCTCTGCCGCCCAGCGCTACAGATATTTCTGCCATAAGTTTTTTCCGCGAAAAATAATGCCTGTCTTCTGTCGGCGGCGTAAGCGTGTAACCGCCCGCGACTCCGCGCGGCAA
>CAYIQH010000056.1:0-5960 GCA_964365575.1 uncultured Planctomycetia bacterium
AATAATAGAAAGCATCATCAAACGGATACCGCCTCCCGGCGGCAGCGAATCTGATCCGCTCGCTGGGCTCATATTTGACTCAAGTTACGACACATATAAAGGCGCTATCATATATATGAGGATAGTGAACGGCAGCGTCGCGAAGGGCGATAACATACTTATGATGAGAACGGGCAAGCGATACGAGGTGCAGGAAGTGGGAGTGTTTACTCCTAAGGAAAAAAGTATAGACCGGTTACATTGCGGCGAAGTCGGATATCTGTCATGCAATATCAGAGATGCCGCGGAAATAGAGATAGGCGATACTATAACGCTGGCGGCAAACCCTGCCAGGGAGCCGCTCCCTGGATATAGAAAATTGCGGCCTATGGTCTTCAGCGGGATATATCCGGTAAACAGCAAAGATTTCGTGGCGTTGAAGGAGGCTATTGCCAAACTGCGGCTAAGCGATGCCTCGTTTCAATATGAGCCTGAAAGCTCCGCGTCTTTGGGGTTTGGGTTCAGATGCGGGTTTCTAGGACTTCTGCACATGGAGATAATACAGGAGCGGCTTGAGAGAGAATATGATCTAAATCTGGTCGTAAGCACGCCGAGTGTAATTTATAAAGTCAGAAAGACCGGCGGAGAAGTCATAGAGGTGGATAACCCCTCTAAAATGCCTTCGCCGAACCTGATACAGGAGATTAAAGAGCCGTATGTATTGGCGTATGTAATCACGCCGAATGATGTTATCGGCACAATCATGCAGCTTGCTGAATCAAAACGAGGAGAATACGTAAGTACTGAATATATAGGAGATGACAGGGCAAAGCTTATCTATCAGATGCCTTTATCAGAGATTATAGTGGATTTTTATGATAAAATTAAGTCTATTACGCGGGGCTATGGTTCGCTTGATTATGAATTGCTGGATTATAGGGAGAGTGATGTTGTAAAGCTTGATATACTGCTGAATGGCGATCCATTTGACGCGATGTCATCCATTGTTTATCACGACAAGGCACAGGCTAAAGGCCGTGCCATCGTGGAAAAACTTAAGGAACTTATACCAAAACAATTAATCGAAGTGGCGATACAGGCGGCGATAGGCGGAAACATAATAGCAAGGTCCACCGTTAAACCGCTTAAGAAAAATGTCACGGCCAAGTGTTATGGCGGCGACATTACGCGCAAGAGAAAGCTTTGGGAAAAACAGAAAGAGGGCAAAAAGAAGATGAAGCAATTCGGAAGAGTTGAGATCCCGCAAGAGGCATTTATGGCGGCATTAAAGGTGCAGCCATGAATATTAAACCCGAGACAAAAGCCGTCATACGTGAATGGGTAGAATCCATCATAATAGCGGTGGTATTGGCGTTATTCATAAGAGCCTTTTTTATTCAGGCATTCAAAATACCTTCCGGATCGATGAAGCCAACTTTGCAGGAAGGCGATAAGATAATGGTGAATAAACTTCTGTACGGCCCCAATATACCGTTCACTCATTACAGGATACCCGGCCTGAGGGAGCCGCGAAGGGGCGATATAGTTGTTTTTAAATACCCCGAGGACAGGAAAAAAGATTTTATAAAGCGCCTTATCGCCGTCGGCGGCGAGACAGTGGAAGTGTCAAACGGCAATATATTGATAAATAATGAACGTATCACAGCCCCTCCGGAAATGCTCAAGATATATTATTACGGCAGGGGGCATTATGGCGTAGAGGGCAATGCCGTAAAAGTCCCGGAAAATTGTTATTTTGTACTGGGGGATAACAGTGACAGTTCAAGAGATTCGCGTTATTGGGGATTTGTGCCGAAAGACGATATTGTAGGAAGGGCGATGTTTATATGGTGGCCGCCCTGGCGCATACAAACACTGCATTAAGGCCCCTCGCCATGCTCGGGGCGAATTGCATACGGGCGGATGAGGGCAATTCGGAGGCATTATGAAATACTTATGTTTTACTTTACTCGTATGTTTCATGTTATCTTTTTTACCATTTATATGTCTGGCACAGGATATCGGAAACTCATTAGTTACGGATAATGTCATTGCCAGCCCGGAGATCCCGCCTCTGCCGGTCGAGGCGAATCCGCGCATAATGATAATAACGATAGAATATGCAGACGGCATAGAGCAGCCGGCCAGCATAACCCAGTCGAGGACTGAAGAAAAATTTATTGCCAACGATTTCCCACTTGTGGATAAATCGCAGATGGAAATGATAAAAGAAAAGGACGCGGTCTTAAGTTTTTCCGATCCGAACAAAGCGGCGGCATTGGGCAGGAACTATGGCGCTGATATAGTCGTTGTCGTTGAGGCAAAATCCAACCTCGTTGACACGACCCAGCCCTATGGAGTTTCGGTTTTTGCATACGAGTGTAATGCGGTCGGCAAGGCAATAAAAGTAGATACGGCAGAAGTCATAACGTCGCACTCTTCAGATGCCGTTGAAAGAGGGGGCGGCCGTATACCGACGGCAAACAAGGCATGTGGGAGCGCAGTCCTGACGCTCGCGGATATGCTGATAAATGATATTAACGAAAGCATAAAAAGCGAAGATTATGAAGAGACTACTGTCCAGATTGTTCTTGCTAATGCTGACTATGCCAAAGTGAAAGCGCTGGCAAAAGCGCTGGATGAGCAGAGAAGTATAAAACTGGTGAGCGAAAGAAGCCTTGAATTAAATGTTGCAATAATAGACGTAGAACTTTTAGGAAGTGCTGATTCTTTAGCCGAACTTTTAATAACGATGCAGAACGGCCCGGTTCTCAGGGTGACGGGCAAGACACAAAACAGAATTGATGCGGAATTTGTAGAATAACGTCCCTCGACGCGCTTCGCTTGCTCGGGACGATTTGCAAGCGAGCCATAGAGGGCAAATCGGAGGCAACATGTTAAAAAATAAAGTTTTGTGCGGTGTTGTATGCGTAGCTGTGCTTATGGTGTTCGGAACGGCATCGGATGCGTTTGCCGCCAAAAAACCCAAAACACCGAAGTCATTTGAGGATCTGCCTCCGGCAACGGGGCCGAAAAAGACGATAGCCGTTATGGATTTTGAGAACAAAGCCGGAATTTCCGCCCAGATAAATCTTGGCGAGGGTATGGCTGAGATGCTTGCTACTGCTTTGGTAAACAGCGGCAGGTTTATAGTGGTTGAACGGCAGGCGATTCAGGATGTCCTGGCTGAACAGGACTTCAGCGCCAGCGGGCGGACATCCTCCGGCGGTGCTCCTAAATTCGGCAAGATATTAAATTCCCAGATATTGATAAGAGGCGCTGTTACCCAGTTTGGAATGAGAGAGAGCGGAGGAGGCGGAGCCCTTAGTATAAAGGGTATTGATGTAGGCCTCGCTACTTCACAGGCAGTGGTTGGCGTAGACATAAGGATTTATGATACAACAACGAGCGAAGTGCTGGATTCTGTCAGGTGCGAAGGCAGTGCAAGTTCAACAGGGCTTGATTTCGGATATTCCGAACACGATTGGGGTTTCGGCACGGGCGCTTTCCAGAATACCCCACTTGGAAAGGCCACGGCTAAGGCCATCGATAAAGCCGTTATTGCAATCATCACAAGAATGAAGGATGTGCCATGGGAAGGCAGGATTGTAAAAGCGAGCGGTAACGAGGCTTATATAAACGCAGGCGCTAACAGCGGCATCAATACGGGCGACAGCTTTGTGGTATACCGGCCATCCGAGGAATTGATAGACCCGCAGACGGGCCAGTCGTTAGGATCTGAAGTTAAAAGAATAGGAGCGGTTACGGTTACGGAGGTCCAGGATAAATTTTCAAAAGCGAGCGTAAACACTACAGTGCCTTTACAGCCGAATGATATTATAAAATAACAGACGGGGTATTTTACCACCCCAAAAAAACATAACTTCCGTTTATGTAGTTATAGCGGCTCATATGGAAATTTGACCACTCGCACAGCCAGTCGGGCGGCAGATATGTAACGTTGTCGTAATTAGAATAGAATCGGTGGTAATAAGGGTAGTCATAGTAGTCGTCATAAGCGACATAGTAATCCTTTTCCTTTTTGTTTATCTCTGCCATTTTTGCAAGATAATCCATCTTTGACGATATTTCCTCGTCCGTTGTTTCCCGCTCCGCAATCTGAGTCTCAGTATCTATTTTTTTCGGCGCCGCGACAGTTTCGCCGTATGGCTTAAAATCTACGGGATATGCGGCCGCAGGTTCTGACTGGGATTTATATTCATTACTTAGTTTTGCCGCCTCCTGGCTTTTATCAGGTTCGCCAAACTTCTTGTAATAATAGGCTATTTCAGCCATTGCCTCATAATTTTTATATTCTGCACCTATATTCTTGGCCATTTCAAGGCACAGAAGGGCGCGTTCTTTTGAGCCGCTTTCGTAAAACCCCTTAGCCGTTTCCGTAAGGCCGCGCCAGTCCTTCTTGTCGGAGGCATATTTCTTTGCATCCTCAAAACTTTGAAGGGCCTTATCCTTATCCACAAGATTTTTTGGGAAAGAAAGATAGCTATAGGCAACTGCGATACTTGCACGCCAATCTTTCATCTTTTTATTCATTTTAGCAATTTTATCAAAATCCTTGTCTGCATCTTCGCGGTCGCCGAGCGCTAAAAGCCCGCCCGCGGCATCTATCATAGCGCTCCAATCGCGGAGTTTACTTGCAAGGTCAAATGCTTTTCGGAAATGCTTTTTTGACTGAATCCTGTTGTCTTGCGAGGCCTCGAAATATCCGCGGCCCAGCGAATTCCGCATCATCTTCTGAAGGTCAATGGCGTACGACGGGGCAGCGATTGATGTGATAAACGTTGATATACATAATACTATAATTGTCTTTTGCATAATTTCCTCTCATTGCGCGATGGTGGGTATTCTAACCTGGTTAGTTTTGTCAGATTAGATGGTTGTAAATAACAATTGTTTAATCTGCCAAAACTAACCAGGTTAGAGTCTATAAGCGGTAGTATACTCTATAGTGTTGTCACTTGTCAAACCAAAACCAAAAGATGATAAGTATTGACAAATTGCGTTAAAGGAGTGATAATAAACATATATAGGTTAAGGGAAATCCGTAAAAGCGGATGCGGTCCCGCCGCTGTAACCGGGGACGAAAGCCATACGAGCCACTGCCGTATTTATACGGCGGGAAGGCATGATGAGTAGATAGATCCGGGAGCCAGAAGACCTGCCTATATTTGAAGGTGTAGCGTTATTTGAATAGCGCTCAAACCTCGCGGAAGGGTTAAGTAAATCAGGGTGCAACCCCGAGCATAGCGGAAGTTCGCTATAGGCGGGGTTTTTTATTTTTTGGAGTCTTATGACAAGATTGATTTTGATACGACATGGTATAACCGAGTGGAATAAAGAGAAGCGTTACTGCGGCCATAAAGATGTAGGATTAAGCAATGAAGGCAGGTCTCAGGTTAAATTGCTATCCGTCAGACTTAATACGGCCATAATCGATAAGGTATATTGCAGCAATAGGAAACGAGCGATGCAGACCGCGCGAATGCTTTTTAAACGAACAAGAATAATCCCGAGGCAGGGTTTGCGTGAAATCAGTTTCGGTGTGCTTGAGGGATTGAGACACGAAGAAATTATGGAGAAGCGCATTTCTGTGTATGAAAAATGGCTCAAGGACCCCTTTACTAACAATATTCCTCGAGCAGAGCCGATGAATGGTTTTAAAAAGAGAGTCGAAAGCGCTCTATCGAATATTGTTCGGTTAAATCCCGGCAAGACAATTGCTGCTGTTTGCCATGGAGGAGTGATAGGGATATTTGTGAACGGGATAGCAAAGAACAGGAATTTCTGGCGCTGCGTGCCATCGTCAGCAAGTGTCACAATAGTAGAATATGAAAATGGAAAGCCCATACTAAGAAAGTTCAATGATATAGCCCATCTCAAGGTGAATAATGAGTAAAATGATCTTTATTTTTGGAGGCGCGCGAAGCGGCAAAAGCCGTTATGCCGTGGAGATGGCAAAT
>CAYIQH010000057.1:0-5879 GCA_964365575.1 uncultured Planctomycetia bacterium
AAAGAGTATCTCTTATTTCAAGCGGCGACCCCGGCGTTTATGGCATGGCAGGTTTAGCTCTGGATCTTTTAGATAAAAGGGATCTGGATAGGATCCAGATAGAGATCGTGCCCGGTATAATCTCCGCGAATGCCTGCGCGAGCCTCCTGGGCGCGCCCTTGATGCATGATTTTGCCGTTGTCTCATTAAGCGATCTTTTGACCGACCTGAAACTGATTAAACGCAGAATAGAATTGGCAGCCAAGGGCGATTTTGTTATCGTATTATATAACCCTAAAAGCGCTAAGAGGGTCATTCCTTTTAAAAAAGCCTGCGATATCTTGTTAAAATATAGAGCACCGCATACGCCGGTGGGTATTGTGCGAAATGCCCACAGAGATGATCAGGAAGTTATAATCACTACATTAAAAAGATTGATTTCATCTAAAAAAGTAGACATGGTAACAACCGTTATAATCGGTAATTCCAGTACTTATCTAAAAGGCAAGTTTATGGTCACACCGCGCGGTTACGATCTTAAGAAACGGACATAGTAAGAATGCAAACACAGGAACTCATAGATTATTTTCAAAGTCTTGGCGGCATGGCCAAGCTTTCTGATATTCTAAAGGTCGGATTTTATACCGATTCGCTTTATGCTCTTGAGAAAGAGGGGAAGGTTAAAAAGATTGCCCACGGCCTTTATCGCTTGACTAATTATGCCAACGTTTTTTATTCCGATATCATTGCAGTATCTATTCAAGTGCCAGTTAAATAGTGGTTTGTTTCCCATCGGTATGTGTGTGAAATATTGACTTGGATACGCAGTTATGTTATATTGTAGCACGTGAACATTCCGAACAAAATTACTATAGCAAGGTTATTGCTGACGCCTGTATTCGTAGTCAGCGTCCTATATTATACGGAAGCGAATCCTCTTCTGGCCAATCTGCCTCTTATAATATTTCTGACAGCGATCGCGACCGATGCTATTGACGGCTTAATCGCAAGAAGATTCAACCAGATAACATCATTCGGCGTGCTGCTTGACCCGCTGGCAGATAAATTTTTACTGATAGTCGCGTTTATAACACTTTCAGTCGTCCCTGCGATTCCTCCATATCTCAGAATACCGCCCTGGGTCTTAGTAATCGTCCTCACAAGAGACCTGTTCATACTGATAGGGGCAGCCGTAATATATATGGTCTTCGGATATATTGAGTTTAAGCCCAGCATGTGGGGGAAGGCTACAACATTTTTCCAGATGATCACTGTTCTATTAGTACTGGCCAGGTTTGACTATGTCTACGTAATATGGACACTGGCGGCTGTTTTGACCGTTGTTTCAGGTGTACATTATTTAATAAGGACCAACAGGATCTTACATGCAAAAGCAAAACATATATAAAGTGTGCATTGTCGGCAGGCCGAATGTCGGCAAGTCAACTCTTTTCAACAGGATCGTGGGCCGGCGGCAGGCGATAACCGAACCGGTAGCGGGTACTACAAGAGACAGGGTCAGCGTCTTGGTAAATAAGGACGACGCGCTTTTTGAACTTATAGATACCGGCGGCTACGAACTTGCCAAAAAAGACCGGCTTACCGCTATGATAAAGAAGCAGATAGAGACAGCGGTCAGCGGTACGGACGCCATTCTTTTTGTGTGTGATGTTACTACAGGGGTAACGCCGCAGGACAGGGAGATATTATCCATTCTGCGCAAATCCGGCAAGGAAGTGATACTTGTGGTAAACAAAGTAGACAATGCCGCTATGGAAAAAGAAACCGGCGAATTCTACAATTTCGGCTTAGAGAATTTCTATCCGGTATCGGCCATGCACAATGTAGGCATATCGGCTCTGATTGAAAATATCACAAAGCGAACGCATCCCGTTGAAATTGTGGAGGCTGCCAAATCCATAAAAGTAGCTGTCGTCGGCCGTCCGAATGTAGGAAAATCATCTTTTATAAATAAGGCAATAAAAGAGGAGAGAGTGATAGTCCACGAAGCGCCCGGCACCACGAGAGACGCGGTGGACATCCATCTTGAAAAAGGCGGCGATGATTTTATATTTATTGACACAGCGGGTATGCGCCACAAAAGAAAGATTAAAGAACCCGTAGATGCTCACAGTTTATTGAGGGCGGAATCGAGCATTAAACGCAGCGACGTGTGCATAGTGATTATAGACGGCTACGAAGGCCTGATGGTAGATGACATGAGGGTGATAAGCCTTGTTGAAGAAAGCGGAAAAGGATGTATACTTATGGTTAATAAGTGGGATTTAGTTTCCGGCATAGAGATGCCCAAATATGAAAAGGCGCTTAAAAAAAGAATGAATTGCATAAAGTCAATGCCGCTTTTGTTCGCATCCGCGAAGACAGGCCTTAATGTTGACGAGGTATTCAGCCTGATAAAACTGGTCAATAAAAACATGATGGCAAATTTTTCGGAAGGGGAGCTTAGCGGTATACTTAACATTATGCAAAAGACCGAGAGACTGCCGTTGGTCCGCGCCGGAAAAATGATACAGATCCGCAGTATAAAACAAGAAGCGACAGCGCCGCCGGTTTTCAGCATCCGCGTGAATAAGTCAGCTTTTTTGCCGGACGATTATATGGAGAACCTGAAGAATATATTGCGTGAGGAACTCGGCCTGATCGGAGTACCGATTCGTATAAAAATAACAAGATAGCTTTAAGCCGTAAGCTATAAGCTGTACGCAAATCCGAAATACAACCTATAGCTTAAAGCTTACAGCTTATAGCTAATTAGTGAGGTTAAAATGCTTATGTTAATATTTGGAATAATAACCGCGTATCTGCTCGGTTCGATACCGACGAGTTATCTGATCGGCCGGCTTAAGGGCATAGATGTGCGTCAGCACGGGAGCGGCAATGTTGGAGCGACCAATGTCCTGCGCGTGATAGGGAAATTGCCTGCGCTTATTACTCTGATTGCGGATATCGGCAAGGGTGTGTTGGCAGTCACAGCCGTAGCGGTAATTTTCTATCAAGAAAATTCAATAATTAATTTCAGCGTCTTCAGGGCATTGCTCGGATTTGCAGTAATCTCCGGGCATGGCTGGACGATTTTTTTAAAGTTCAAAGGCGGAAAAACTGTCGCGACTTTTATAGGTGTGTTCATGATCATTTTTCCGGTAGGATTATCGATAGGCCTTATTGTCTGGCTTGTCACAGTTTGGCTTACCAAATATGTTTCACTTGGCTCCATACTCATGGCTATAATCATTCCAATTATTGCAGCAGTCAGCGCGGCTAGGATAGAGGTGGTTGTATTGTCTGTAACATCTTGCATTATAATATGTTACAAACATAAAGTTAATATAAATCGGCTGCTATCAGGCAAAGAAAATAAGATAGGAAAGACCGACGGAAGCAGTTAAGGATTAGCATTTAAAAAAGTTAGTTTTTCTATATTGACTTTTCCCTCTTTATGTGATATAATTATATTGAACCTAAGTAGGGGATATTTTTTATCCCTCTTAATTTAATGCTTTTAAAAAGTTTTTTACGATCTCAGGTGCTAAAATGAGAGAAATACTCTACAAGAACTTGACTAATTTAGACAACCGGAAAAGAGACCTTTGCATACGAGAGGTCGTCGAAAAAGACGGCATTACGGCGAGGATAGAGAAGAGATGTATCTATTTTGTCCGCGAGATAATCTGCATAAAAGATCCGTCTGACGTCGAATGCCTGAAGAGCCTGAGAGAGACCAATGATGCATGGAAAAAAAAGCATTTTCATGTCCTTAGAAAGCATAACTCCGATACCGGCGAGGATAAGTTGGTCTGCAAAGTCGCCGGTACGCTGTATGCTGTTATAGGCCGCTATGTATTTTGTGTGGCCTTTATACATTCGCTCAAAATCGATTTGTCAGCCTTAGCCACTGGCAAGACGATGACCTAATACGATCAGAAAAACTAGCGTTCATGACTCTTAAAAAATCCTCGGATTTTTCCGGGGATTTTTTATGGTTGTGCGCCCGGCAGGGTGTGCTTCCGAATGAATACCATCTCGTAGATTGCCAGAAGTGCAACCCCCAGAGGTGATTATAAGCAATATGTTAAGCGTTTCAAAATTTTGTTATTCTATATTGACTTTTCTCCATTTGTAGAGTATACTTCACTTACTTCGTTACCGCATGTATCTCTAATAACTAATTCGAGATATGAAAAAGGGAGAAAATGGCTAAACATAAAGTAGTTATTTACTTTTTGCTTTTAGCATCTTTCCTAATTATGATCCAGCCAATGGCTTACAGCCAATCGCAATCCTTCAGTATTAAAAGCTACAGAATCCAGACCATTCCTTTTGAGCGATACGAAACTACTTCAGGGGGCCTCAATAAAACCGCCATCGTATTTGCCGAATACGGCAAAGAGGCGAAGGTAATTTATCCTGCCCCGAAAGATATGATCCCAGATGATAGTTCCTTTATAACTAAAAAATGTTACGAAAGCCTTGCCAAAAATATTGACGAGATAGTGAAAGTACAAACGCAAAATCGGGCTATAAACGATTACCTAAGTCTCAATAATAAAATTTCTCCCCTTAGTAAGGAAGGCTACCTGAACATCCTTAAGGATCCGCAAGAGGAGACTGTGCAAAAAGATTCTAATGCAAGTAAGATTATCGCCGAATTCCGTTCAAAAGAATTTACGATAGGCGAGAAGGCCAGATCATGTATCTATCTCACTTTTATTTATGATTCCCAAAGTAAATCCATAGAAAAAATAATTTTATCGGCAGTGAAACTTGAAAGCGACGAATAAAATGCGAAATAAATTTATAATTTTGGCAGTAATATTAGCAGGCGTGTTTGGGGGTATCTTTTTCTTGTATATACCTTACAGCAGAGCTGAGGAGAATCCCGAAGTCGCGGCCCAAGCAACAGCCCCCTCTGGCCTTATACTAAAAGAAGAAACTTCGCAGCTGCTTAATGAGCAAAATCTTGTAGATATTAAAGTCAGTGAAGAGAAGATAGATATAAAAGAGGAAAAAGCAAGCAGCGGGAAATCCAAACCAGCAGCTTTTTTGCCTGTCGCTACTTCTTCCGCCGTAAACGCCCCTAGTTTAAAAATAAATAAACCGCCGAAAGCGTCAACATATTCTACGGAAATAAATACCCGCCGGTGGCGTAAAAAATCTGTTTCTATATCCGATTCTTCAGCACCGGTTGCTTCTGTTGGCCAATCGGAAGAATTACAGAAACTTGAGAAACAACGTAAAGAAAGAAAGTCTTCTTTTGAAAAAGCACTGGATACAAAGCCTTCCCGCAGTTCATTGCTTAAAAACCAGCCCGCAAAAGATGAGGTTCTTAAGGCTGGCGCAGTATCAAATTTTGGCCCATTGAACGAAACCTCGGAATCTTTAGATCCGCGCATCGTGGCTTCCCCTGAATATCTCGTGGCATATGCCGTTGGAGGAGACAGTAATGCGATATTACAGACATTTGTTATTTCTAATGGCGGAGAAGGAACATTGAACTTTACTATAACAGGCGGGAGCGGATGGTGTAATATCGGCACTTCTTCGGGCTCAGTCACTACCGACAAAGCTACTGTTACCGTAACGATAAACCCCGCAGGATTAACCCCGGCGGGAAGCCCTTACATAGACGATATTACTATATCCAACTCCGATATACCGCAAGATACGAAAAAAGTAAGAGTAAGATTAAGCATTTTTTCCGAAGATGCATACATAAACACTTATCAGTATGATTCCAACGGGAACCTTGCAAGAAGAGTTACGCCTAAGGGAGGCATAATAGAGTATACCTACGACGCTGTAAATAGAGTGAGCCACGTCTATTATCCGGACGGGAAAGAAGTTTCCTATGTTTATGATGCCAACGGAAACCGCACCGAAAT
>CAYIQH010000058.1:0-5571 GCA_964365575.1 uncultured Planctomycetia bacterium
CTATGTTTTGCTTCATGCCAGCCTTTGGATGACAATTGCAACGCCTCATAATATGTTTCCTTGGATTCTTCGATGAGGCGCTCAATGCTTACATAGCGGCCAACTGTATAATCAGCTTGATGAAGCAGTAAAACCGTCAAGAGCCTTGATACGCGGCCATTACCGTCGCTAAACGGGTGAATGCATAAAAAATCAAAAACAAATGCCGGAATGATAATAAGGGGACTTGCCTGCCGCTTATTCCATAAGCGGTTAAACCGGGCACAAAGTTCCTTCATATAGCCGGGTGTATGGCTCGCCGGAACCGGTACAAACCTTGTAACCCAGCGGCCATCCGAAAGACGTTCCTCAATGGTATTATCCCGTTTCTTCCATTGGCCGGCAGGAATGTCCGTGCGCGCGTAAATTTGCCTGTGCAGGCCCAGGATCGTCTTTTCATCAATAGTAAAGGTTTCAGGCTGAGTGTGAATCTTTGACAGGGCCTGCCGATAACCAAGTATCTCCGCTTCTGACCGATCCTTGGGTTTAGTCGGGTGAGCCATGAGCTCTTTGAAACGCTTAGCAGGTATAGTTACGCCTTCAATCCTATTAGATGACTCCGTGCTTTCGATAATGGCGGTTTGCTTGAGCGTTTCCAAAACCTGCGGCGTCTGATGCTGAAACAAATCCTGCTTGCCTTTATATTCCCCGAGTTTCTGAAGAAGCCCTCCCATCTCGATAGGAATCGCCTGACGACTTAAAAAATCTATATCCAATGACTTCATCTAATACCTCATGGTGGAGCTGACGGGAATCGAACCCGTGACTCAGCGTTGCGAACGCTGCGTAATCCCGCTTTACTACAGCCCCAAATTTGCACGAATTATTTCGTTTCGTTTTCGCTCGCGGCAGGTTTGGACGTACCGCCTTTATTTATGACCGTAAAACGCCATCTGTCACCCTGCCTGCTCCATACTGATGTAGTCGCGTCACGCTGCTTAACGCGCCATGTGTACATCATGCCGTCTTCAAACTTATCAGCGAAGATCTCTATGCTATATACATCGCGTCGCAGTTCCGCATTATATATTCTGTCATACGCCTCTTCTCGCCCCTTGAATAATTCAAACCGGTATGCCTCGCGGCCGCCTCCGGGCTTAGGCACGGATTTCCATTCAAAATGAAGGCTATCTTTGCCGGTGAGATCCACCTCGTGGTCATTGTGCGGTAAAAGATAAAGTACTTCCGGTGTTCCGCCGGAACTGCCGCGGCCGCCGCCTGCAGCATACGCAGCCGTTACTGCGCTTAAAAAACATATCACAAATATGGCAAATACTTTTTTCATAGTGCCCTCTGATTTGCCCTCACTTGCTCGTATGCTGGTTCGACTGGCTCACCATCCTTCGCGAACCATCCTGAGCCAAGTCGAAGGAAAATCACCCCGAGCGAAGTCGAGGGGCTACCTCTTTACCGAATCTCCGAGCCACTTTAAATAATCGCCGCTGCCCCATACTAGCGGCAGGGCTACTATCTCCGGCACTTCATAACTATGCATCCTCTTTACCGCCTTTTCAACATCTTTAAATCTTTTTTTGGCGGTCTTCATTATGATAAGCGACTCCCGGCACTTCTCTATCTTCCCCTTCCACCGAAAAACAGATTCTACACCATTGATTATATTGGCGCAAGCAATAAATTTCCCGTCAAGAAGCCGCTTCGCTATCCGGAGGGCTTCTTTCTCTGATGGACACGTAACCAAAATTGCCGCATATTTTGTCATATATTTATGGCGGCTGCTAGTTAAGTTCCCCGAGCATCTTATCTACTGCATTTGCCATCAGGCCCCAATGCTCCTGGCTATGCACCGCAAATTTCTGCTTCCTGCGCCAGCCGCCGGTAGGTTTCTTCTGCCAGAGGTAAAAGCAGAGTTGTTTCCTGCCCCACGACTCCACCAACACAACCGCCGACCACCATCCGAACTTTTTATTTATGGTGACTGATTGTAGGACTTTTAGCGGAGGCACTATCGGAATCAGTTCATCATGTGCCAGATTTGGATCCATCTCTGTTCCCTCCTTCTTTAATGAGCACGTGACTTATGGAACTATTATCTTCTCATGTCGGTGACATAAGTCACTGTGCGAATTAAACCCCGCCCTTTTGGCGGGATTAAGCTGATAAACTTTTTTCTAGCCTTCTTTTAAGGTGACCTATGGCGCTGCCATGATGCTTCAATTTACGCTCACGACTTAACGCATCTGATTTACTTAGATATGCCTCGTAATAAACTATTCTATGTGGCCTATCTGTCTTAGTTGAATAATTCCCGCCGTTATTATGTTCCTTAAGTCTTCTCTGGAGATCATCAGTGTTGCCGATGTAAATCTTATTCCTGTTTTTCTCGCTTTGTAACACGTATATGTAGTGCATATATTTTTCCGACGCCTAAAGGGCGGGGTCAAATTCAGCCATCGAACTTACGTTCCTGCCCGCTACCGCGGGCGTCCGTAAGTTCGGGCTTCATTTGACGTTCGTTGAGACTGCTGCACAACGGACATCTTGAAATATCCCTGTTTACACTGTCTATATATGTGTGGGTGCAGATATTGCACTGCCAGACGTAAAACTTATCTTCGCTGAAAGACGGCAGCCTGTTCCTGCCGTCAAAGAATATCCACAGGATTAAAATGCCGACTGCGGAGAACGAGATATATAAAAATACGGCTTTTGATAATTCTAGTGTTATCATAACACTTATTCCTTACTGAAAACTATCTTTGCTCTTCCCCATTCGTCCTTTTCGGATAAGGAGCCGCGCTCCGCGATGGGCACAAACTTCCACTCTTTAAGATACCTTATACCCAGAAGGTCTATCTCGGCATTACCGGAAGAAACTACGGGTATGACTTCTTTAACATCGCCCTGTGCCGTAACAAAAAATTTCAACTCCAGACTAAAAGGAGTATTACTGTTTATCCATCCCGGCACGATAGGTTTCGCGGGCCTGTAAAAGACCTCTCTCGCCGCCAGTGGCCCGGAAATACCCGTATCCTTCGCCCTGCTTTCGCCGCGGGATACCTTCTTAATATTTCTTACCGCAACTGGAAGATCCTTGACTTCGCGGAACGGCATACTGAGCGCTGCGTTCATTCTTTTCTCCGTCCGCCCGCTTATATCTTTTCTGACAGTATCTGATGCCTGGAACGCTTCACTTTTTACATCATGTATCTCGCGGCCACCTTTCAAATCACTTTCATAATTTGTTGCGGCCGAGCCGGGCTTATTCGCCGTCCTTATATCAAGCGCTCTTTTCTCCAATATCGGCCCCAGAAACGAAATGGACGTAAATTCCCTCACCTTAAACTTAGCCGGCAGGACTACAATGTTCACTGCGGTAACCAGTGTCGCGTGAAGTACAAAAGACGCAATTAGCGCTATGTTAAAAGCACGAGTACTGAACATAAAATTACCCTTATTTAATATCCTGCGACGTTGCTATATTGATCTGCGATATGCCTATATCGCGGCATATATCCCACACTTCAACTATCTTACCCATAGACGCCCGCCTGTCTGCCTTGATCAAGAGGGGCCTTTTTTCCTTTGCCGCAATCCTGAGCCGCGAGTCAAGTTCTTTCGCGTTAATCACCCTGTCATTGATATAGACCAGGTCCGAGTTTGTCACCAGTATCACAAGGCTGTTCTCGTGAAGCGCTTCACTCGTAACTGCTTTAGGCAGGTTGACTCTTATGCCGGGCTGTACCACAAAGCCCGACGTAAGTATGAAAAATATGAGTAGTAAAAAAACCACATTTATCAATGGCGCCATATCAATCTGGCCTTTTACGAGCTTAATGCCCCGCCTAAATCTCATGCTTATCGCTCCTTGTGCCGAGCATGTTCATTAATTCGGTCGCTGCCTTTTCCATCTCCAGTACAAAATTGTCCACTCTGCTTACAAGATAATTATACGCAACATACGTCGGAATGGCAACTATCAGCCCCGCTACGGTAGCGATAAGCGCCTCCCATATACCGCCTGCCAGGTCGCCGGGGCTTATCGGATTAAGCGAAGTCGATTTCTCCTGAATAACTTGAAAGCACCTGACCATGCCTGTAACCGTGCCTAAAAGCCCCAATAACGGCGATATCGTCGCAATAGTCGCAAGGACGCCCAGATTCTTTTCCAAGCGCGGCACTTCATGAACGCCCGCATCTTCTATTGCCTCGCGTATCTCACTTCGGGGCCTGTCATATTTTAATATCCCCGCCTTCATTATCTCGGCAATAGGGCCCGGTGTGCCGTTACACATGTCTATCGCTTCCATGATTTTATTGCGCTTTAATGTAGCGCCTATCCTGCCCATAAAATCGACGGTATCTATCCTGGCTCTGTGTAAATGAAATACCCTTTCCAGAAATATTGCGAACGCCAATATGGAACATAATAGTATAGGCCACATGACCGGCCCGCCCTTTTGTATCATATCCCACATAAAACTACCTCCCTTTCTGAATAATTATCGCCCCTGCCCCTTGAACCAGGCCAGCCGATCCTTTGCGTATTTACCTTCTTCGACGGGTTCATTGACAAGGCGCTCATAGATCTTCTTTGCTTTTTCTGTTTCATTGTTCTTCTCAAATATCTGGGCGCATCTGAATTCCGACTTTATCCCCCAGAATCTTGACGAAGAATAAAGATAGGCGACTTTGAGATACTCCTCTACGGAGGCCTTCGTGTCGCCGTTTGCCTCAACGCATTGGGCGATATTGTACTGGATCTCCGCATTCATTTCGCTGTCTTCTTCCGTAAGCGCCTTTTTAAAATGAGCTATCGCCAGATTATACGAACCTGCTTTTTCCAGCGCTTCGCCGGCTTCTTTGTGTGCCGCCCGGGCGAATGCGCTGTTGGGATAACTGTAAACAAGTTCTTCAAACTTTCCCAGGCCCGCGCGTATATCACCGGCTTCTATCAGTATCTCGCCCATCTTCAGAAGCGACTTAGGCGCGAGGTTGCTTTCCGGATACCTGATTGATATATCGTTCAGCTCCTTGAGGGCCGCCCCTCTTTCGCCTTTTTTGTAAAGTGCACTTGCCCGCCAGTAACTCGCGTCATCGGCTATTTTACTATAAGGAAAATCAGCCTCTACTTTATTGAAATACGCCTGCGCCTTTGCGTAATCCCCGCTGTTATAATAACGCTCCCCGAACCAGAACAGGACCTGTGCGCTCAATTCCGTGCCCGGGTATATTTTCAAAAAACGGCTAAATTCGTTAGTAGCCTCTTTTATATTGCCCTGTTGATAATAGCACCACCCTATTTCATACATCGCGATTTTTACCAAATCTGCATTTCTGCCTTCCTTTAAGATCTGCCGGAAATATGTAAGCGCGTCCTTATAGTGTGCCGAATTATAAAACGAGCTTCCTGCATAGAAAAGCGCCTCTTCTTTCTTATCGCTCGCCGGAAATTCTTTTATAAAACCCAAAAAGTCCCTGGCCGCGGTATCGTAATCGCCTTTACGAAAAAATGCCATTGCCAGCTGAAATTGCGCCTTGTCGCGGATTTGACTTGCGGGATAATTTATAAGG
>CAYIQH010000059.1:0-5454 GCA_964365575.1 uncultured Planctomycetia bacterium
GATGACGCAGCCGAAAGATTTCAGAGCTACTATTTCAGTCATGACGGGACATGCGCAGATGACACTTAGCTTCATAAATACAGGCGTGCCCCACGCTGTATGTATCGTAAGAAATCTGCATAATATTGATGTGGAGAAGATCGGCAGATATATCCGCCGCCATAGAGCATTCGCCCCAGAAGGCGCAAATGTAGATTTTGTCAAGATCAACGGTAGGCACGCTATTTCAATCAGGACCTATGAGCGGGGCGTTGAAGATGAGACATTCGCCTGCGGCACAGGCTCGGTTGCCGGCGCGATTATCGCATCAGAGATGAAAAATGTCAGGCCTCCTGTCAAGGTCAGAACGTTCGGCGGAGATGTGTTGCGCATATATTTCCGCAAGACAGGCGATATATATAAGGATGTTTATCTGGAGGGCAAGGTTAAGATAGTATTTGGTGGCGTATTAAAAATATGAGATCCTTCACCCCGTAACGCGGGGTTCAGGATCAAATTTTCTTCGAAAATTTGATGGGGAGCTGAAAATATGACAAATATATTTAAAGGTTCAATGGCAGCATTGGTTACGCCGTTCCGTAACGGGAAGATAGACGAGAAGGCGTTAAAGGAATTAATAGAGTTTCATATAAAGAACGGCACGACCGCGCTTGTACCGTGCGGCACGACCGGCGAATCGCCTACTTTGACTTATGAGGAACATGACAGAGTAATTGAGCTTACTGTGCAGTTTGCGAAAGGCCGCATACCTGTTATTGCCGGCACAGGTTCAAACTCTACTGAAGAGGCGATAATGCTGACGAAGCATGCGGAGAAAGTCGGCGCAGACGCATCGCTTCAGGTAAGCCCTTATTATAACCGCCCGACACAAAAAGGATTATATCTTCATTTTAAGGCTATAGCAGAATCAGTTAAGATACCAATAATCCTTTATAATATAGCATCGAGGACGGGCGTCAACATTGAGCCGGAGACCTTCGTAAAACTAGCCAGTACAAAAAATATTATCGGAGTAAAAGAGGCGAGCGGCAGCCTTGACCAGATGTCACGCATAAGGCAGCTTTGCCCGAAAGATTTCCTTCTTATATCGGGTGATGATTCGCTTACTTTACCTCTCATGGCGATAGGCGGTGTCGGGGTGATATCCGTTGTAGCCAATATAATACCGAAAGATGTCGCGGATATGTGCGCGGCGTTTGAGAAAGGCGATATAAAGAAAGCTGAAGCATTGCATTATAAGATGCTGGCGTTGACAAAGTCCATGTTTATAGAGACAAATCCCATACCCGTAAAGACGGCGATGGGTTTGATGAAGATGATAGATCCGGAAATACGCCTGCCATTATGCGAGATGTCTCCGGAAAATAAAGAAAAATTAGTTAAAGCCCTGAAGGATTACAAGCTGATATGATAAATATTGCCATAGCGGGTTCGCACGGGAAAATGGGAAAGAGTATCATAGCCCTCGCCGAAAAGGATAAAGATATAAAAATAGTCTCCAAATTTGACGTCGAGGCTGACGCTTCAGCCGAGATAAAAAAATGCGACGTCCTTATAGAATTCACAGCGCCGCAGGCCACGATGGAGCATGTTGCTATAGCGCGGAAACTGAAGAAGGGCATTGTAATAGGCACGACAGGCCTTTCTCAGGAAGACAGCAACCTGATAAAGAAGGCATCAAAAGAGGTACCCGTTGTTATATCCCCTAATATGTCAGTTGGCGTGAATCTTCTTTTTAAAATGTGCCAGGATGCGTCGCGCACTTTGCCTAACGAGTACAAAGTGTCGATTCGCGAGGTGCATCATATTCACAAGAAGGATTCGCCAAGCGGAACGGCCAAGAGGCTTGCGGATGTAATTGCCGTTGAAAGGAAGATGTTAGCGGGAGAGATACCCATAGAGGCCATAAGAGAAGGCGAGGTTGTAGGTAACCATAAAGTGGTATTTGATTCAGAAACCGAGACGATAGAGCTTTTTCACAGCGCAAAAAGCCGCGACGCATTTGCCGCCGGTGCGGTTAAAGCAGCGAAGTTTTTAGCTGGTAAAAATAGCGGGTTATACAGCATGCGCGATGTTTTGGGAATATAACTAAGGAATAAAATATGAAGATAGAGTTCAGCGAACGATTGAAGAAATTACCGCCGTATCTGTTTGTGGAAATAGACAGAGCGAAGAAGAAGGCGATGGACGAGGGCCGGGACATAATAGACCTTGGAGTCGGGGACCCTGACATTCCTACGCCCAATTTTGTAATAGACGCGCTAAACAAGGCGGTGAGAGACCCTTCAACGCACCGGTATGCCCTTGACCAGGGTATGCCGGAATTCAGGCAGGCTGCGGCCAATTGGTACAAGAAACGTTTCGGCGTTGAATTGAATCCCGAAAATGAAATACATCCTCTAATAGGTTCAAAAGAAGGCATTGCGCATGCGCCTTTGGCATTTATAAACCCGGGCGATATGGCCTTGGTGCCTGACCCGTGTTATCCGCCGTATAGATCCGGGACTATCTTTGCCGGCGGCGAAGTGATTTCAATGCCGCTTCTTGAAAAGAACTATTTTCTGCCTGACCTTAAGGCGATTAATCATCACCTTCTGCATAAAGTAAAGATGCTGTACATAAATTATCCCAATAACCCCACGGCAGCGGTCTGTGATAAGAAATTTCTCAAAGAAGTAGTGGAGTTTGCGAGAAAACATAACATAATCATCGTGTATGACGCGGCATATTCCGAAATCGCATTTGACGGCTTTAAGCCTTCAGGCATACTGGAAATAGATGGTGCGAAAGAAGTCGCATTGGAATTCCATTCGCTTTCGAAGACGTTTAATATGACGGGCTGGCGTATAGGTTTTGCCTGCGGGAATCCCGAACTTGTAAAAGGCCTTGCAAAGGTCAAATCAAACATAGATTCAGGCGTATTCTCCGCAATACAACGGGCCGGCATAGCCGCACTTGCGAATTACGATAAGCATATTAATTCTGTTATTAAGGTATATCAGGAAAGGCGCGACGTATTTGTAGATGGGTTGAATAAGATAGGCTGGAATATCCAGAAGCCGAAGGCGACTTTCTATGTATGGATAAAAGTTCCGCCGAGGCACACGTCGGTGACATTTGCACAAACGCTTTTGGAAAAGGCCGATATAGTCGCGACCCCGGGCAACGGTTTTGGGGAAGCAGGCGAAGGATATATCCGTATGGTAATTACCGTAGATAAGCGCAGGCTGAGCGAGGCTGTTGAACGCATTAAAAAGAGAATATAAAATTTTATGCTGTGCTACATCGGCATAGGGTCTAATCTGGGAGACAGGCATAAATATATAAGTGAAGCCATAAGGGCACTCAGGGATAACAAGCGCGTAGAAGTTAGAAGGGCCTCATCTATATATGAGACAGGGCCTGTCAGCGATGTTCCACAGGGGAAATTTTTGAACGGTGTCGTAGAGATAGATACCGATTTAGACCCCGGGGGTCTAATGAGGGTTTTAAATAATATAGAAAAGACTATGGGCCGTGTCAGGACAGTAAAAAACGGGCCGCGCGTGATAGACCTTGATATTCTTTATTACGGTGACCTGAAAATAAACGAAAAGGATCTCGTAGTGCCGCATCCCAGGATCAGCGAAAGAGAATTTGTGCTGAAAGGTCTTCGAGAATTAGGTAAAGTATAGAAATGAAGACGATAACAAGTCCGTCAAAGATGACAGAATTTGTAAGAAAAGCCATACGAAGCGGCAAAAGAGTGGGCTTTGTGCCTACTATGGGTTATCTCCACGACGGCCATATAAGCCTGGCGCGTAATGCTGAAAAAGAGAACAATATAGTCGTGATGAGCATATTTGTGAACCCTGTTCAATTCGGGCCTAATGAAGATTATAAGAAATATCCCAGAGATTTCAAAAGAGACGCGCGGCTTGCGAAAAAAGAGGGCGTCGATGCAATATTTTATCCTGCCGTAAAAGATATGTATCTCGCGAATCATTCCGCTTATGTCACTGTAGAAAATCTTTCCAATAACCTTTGCGGCCGCTCGAGGCCGGGCCATTTCAGGGGAGTGGCAACAGTTGCCATAAAATTACTTAATATAGTTCCCGCTAATTCCGTCTATTTAGGCCAGAAAGATGCCCAGCAGGCATTTATCATCAAGAGGATGGCGAGAGATCTTAATATTCCGGTTGATATAAAAGTGGTTTCCACCGTAAGAGAGAAAGACGGCCTGGCAATGAGTTCCAGAAACGTTTATCTTAATGATAGCCAAAGGTGCGAAGCCCCGGCAATCTTTAGATCTTTATCGTTAGCTCGGCGTTTAATCAGGCAAGGAGAAAGAAACAGCAGTAAGATAATAAAAGCGATAAGAGATTTTATTACCGGAAACAGTTCCGCGAAAATAGATTATATATCAATAGTTGATACTGTTAATCTGCGGGACATTAGAACACTGAAAGGCGAGATACTTATAGCGATAGCAGCATATTTCGGGAAGACGCGGCTTATTGATAATGTGATCTTGAAGATATTCTAACCTGGTTAGTTCTGCCAGATTAGATATGTGTGGGTAGTGTACTTGTAATCTGACAGAACTAACCAGGTTAGAATAGGTGAGGTAATATGCTTCAGACGCCGGAACAGAAAGACAAAAAGTATATATATAAACTAAAGAAGCGCATAGCTGAACTCAAAAAAGAGCGCAATGCCGTCATAATCGTTCATAACTACCAGCGCGACGAAATACAGGATATAGCCGATATCAGCGGCGATTCGCTTGCACTGAGCCAGGCAGCGGTGCGCACCGACGCCAAAGTCATAGTATTTTGCGGCGTGCATTTCATGGCGGAGAGCGCCTCAATTTTAAATCCCGACAAGATGGTACTTCTTCCTGTTAAGGAAGCGGGCTGTCCCATGGCTGATATGGTAAATGCCGAAAAGCTTAAAGCCATGAAAGAAAAATACCCCGATGCCGCAGTTGTAAGTTATGTCAATTCCTCGGCATTGGTCAAGGCGGAGAGCGATATCTGCTGCACTTCAAGCAATGCCATAGATGTTGTCAAAGCGCTTAAAAACAGGCAGATCATATTTGTACCCGATAAAAATCTTGGCAGGTATGTTCAGGCAAATCTGCCGGACAAAGAGATAATGCTCTGGGAAGGCTTCTGTCCGACGCATATAAGGGTCCAGGAAGAAGAAGTGATCGAGGCGAAAAAGGCGCATCCGGGCGCGGAATTTGTCGCGCATCCCGAATGCAACCCGGGCGTTTTAAAACTTGCTGATCACATATGTTCTACCGGAGGAATGTTCAAATTCGTGAAGACGTCTACGGCAAAAGAGTTCATAATAGGGACCGAAAGCGGGATGCTTTACAAATTAAAAAAAGATAACCCTGATAAAAAATTCTATATGCCTACAGAGAATCTTATATGCCCAAGCATGAAACTCACCACGCTTGGGTGGGTG
>CAYIQH010000060.1:0-5134 GCA_964365575.1 uncultured Planctomycetia bacterium
AGGTTGTCGTGATCATACCTATGGGAGACCGCATCAAATTGGTGGGAAAGGGTACGTTGAGCGGGAAGGTGTATACGCTCATACTGGACAGCGCGCAGATCGCTACGTTAGAAATAATACACGACAAGGAATTTTTCTGCATAGATCTCCCCACGAAACCCATTGCGAATATGGGCAAGGTTCTGGTTGCAGGGGCTTCGGGTTATATCGGAAGCAGATTAATAAGTGAATTATTAGTAAGGGGGTATAAGGTAAAGGCTATGGTGCGTAGCAGCCCTCATACATATCAAAGTCAATGGCCTGCGGCAGAGGTGGTGGTTGCGGATGCGTTGAATATAGAATCGCTCAGATCGGCATTCGACGGGGTTGATGTTGTCTATTACTTGATACACTCCCTTTGCCTTGGGCCGAAAAAATTCGAATCAACCGACTTAAAAGCGGCTGATAATTTCGCACAGGCCGCCAAGGAAAAGAACGTAAAAAGGATCATTTATCTAGGCGGCCTTGGGGATGTCAGGTCCCACTTATCTCATCACCTCAGCAGCCGTATTGACGTCGCGATAAGGCTGATTATGGGAAAGGTACCTGTTACTGCGGTCCGGGCGGCTGTCATCATCGGTGCCGGAAGCGCTTCATATGAGATGATCTATCATTTGGTTAAAAATCTCCCGCTCCTGTTGGTTCCGCCATGGGCAAAGGCCAAATGTCAGCCTATCGCTGTCTGCGATGTGCTCAAATATCTTGTCGGTATTTTGGAAACGCCTGAGACGGCGGGGCACTATTTTGATATAGGAGGAAAAGACGTTTTGACATATAGAGATATGCTGAGCACATTGTCCGGGCTTCTCACTAAAAAAACTCTTTTTATCCCGATTCCTTTTAACAACATCGCGTTCTATTCTTATTTTTCAAGCCTGCTTACCCCTCCGCCGTATCCGTTAATCCGTTGTCTGATGGAAAGCTTGCAGAACGACGTTGTCTGCCTTGATGAATCCATAAAAGATTTCATACCCTTCGAACCCGTTTTGTACAAAGATGCCCTCATACAGGCCATGACCCAGGAAGTATAAGTCGGGTCTCCAGAAATCGCTTAGGCGGGCAGCGGAACGGAAAATAACGCAAATGTGCAATTTCGACTTGACATATCGAAATTTCATGGTAAGCTTTTAGTATGGAGATACGAAGAACCCCCGAAATAGACTCATTAAAAACACTCCTTAAGAATAACCCTATCGTCGCCATTTTAGGACCCAGGCAATGCGGAAAGACAACCCTTTCTCATCAGTTTTCTCGAATATGGCCGTCCGGTATTACCGTTTTTGACCTTGAAAATCCGAGGGATGCCGAGCGGCTTCAGGATCCGCTTTTAGCCCTAGAAGATACGAAGGGGCTTGTCATTATTGATGAGATTCAAAGGCGCCCGGAGCTTTTCCCCGTACTCAGAGTACTCGCAGACCGATCCAAGAATACAAAATATTTGATTTTAGGAAGCGCCTCAAGGGATTTAATCAAACAGGGCTCAGAGTCACTGGCCGGACGCATCAGTTATTTTGAAATAGGCGGTTTTTCCCTGAAGCATGTAGGCGCTCAAAAAATAGAGAGATTGTGGATAAGAGGTAGCTTTCCGAGGTCATATTTAGCTTCAAGCGAAACATCATCCTATGGGTGGAGACAGGATTTTATAGCGACTTTTCTGGAGCGCGATATCCCGCAGTTAGGTCTTAAAATCCCGGCCAAGTCATTAGGCCGTTTTTGGAGTATGCTGGCTCATTATCACGGTCAGATATTCAGTGCTTCGGAGATAGGAAGGAGCCTGGGGGTTGCGGATCATACTGCGCAAAGATATTTAGATTTACTTTCGGGAACATTTATGGTGCGGCAGCTGCGCCCTTGGCATTATAATACCAAGAAAAGGCTTATTAAAAGGCCGAAGATATATTTCCGGGACACGGGAATTTTACATGCATTACTATCTTTAGAGGATAAAAAAGATATATTATCACACCCGAAACTTGGTGCGTCATGGGAAGGTTTTGCTTTGGAAGAAGCGATCAGATGCCTGCAGTTAAAAGAAGAGGAAGCATTTTTCTGGGGAGTGCATACCGGCGCAGAACTGGATATGGTTTTTGAGAAAAAAGGCAAGCTTTATGGTATTGAGGTTAAATATACGCAAGCTCCTTCGCTTACGCCGTCTATGCGTTTTGCTCTTTCAGAATTATCCTTAAAGCATCTTTGGGTCGTTTATCCCGGCAAGGAAAAATATCCTTTAAGTCGCGATATTACGGTTGTTCCATTAACGGATTTAGATAAAACAGCCATACTTTAAACCTTGTTCCCGGCCACAATTGGGCTATAATAGATACCTATTTAATTACGGAGAAAAATATGAATCGGAAGAAGACCATAAAGATAACACTTGTTGCTTGTTTATTTTTTCTTGCCCTTGGCGGGTGGCTTTTGCATCTCAGAATTCATCCTTTAGTAAAAGACGCGGATAACATTATCCCTTTAATTTCGGGAATAATAAGCGTTTTTTGTCTGCCGCTTCTTTTTTGGTTCGGCTCTACGATTACTTTGGCCTATATAATCAACGGTTTTTTGGCCATAATCGGTACAATAGTCATGACACAATTTTCCATCATCAATTTTCAGGGGCCTGTCACGCTGGAAAGTATTATTTTGACTTCTACATTCGCCGATATATCTATCTTATGGGGCAAATTTGCAGTAGGCAAGGCGCTGTTCGACCTTCAATATTTAAAGTCCGATAAAGACATTACCACAAAAGGACGTTTTTTCAGATACCCGAATATGGGCTGGTGGTGGGCCCATCTTTTTGCATTAGCAGCGGTATATACGCTGGGAAATATTTTCTGGAAGTAGAGGAGGTTATCATGCGCCATTTCTTATTATTCAAGCCCGGCTGGTGGATTATCCATATCGTAGCTATATTATTTATTGTATGGTTAGGCCGCGCGGTACAGTTTTAGATCGTTATAATGAAAACAAGCGATATTGCGGAGTTAACATTATCATTTCAAAAAAGCCGGATCTTTCTTACGGCGTATGAACTCGGGATCTTTACGGCTGTAGGTAATAACAGCAAAACCTCTGAGAAAATCGCCGCTGCAATAAATGCCTCACCCAGGTATATAGACCGCCTCATGAACGCTCTTTGTGCCATCGGGCTCCTCAAGAAAACCGGTAATATGTTCAGTAATACGCAGTTTTCCTCGCGCCATCTCGTCAAAAATAATCCAGGTTTCATGAAAGGTATAGCGCATAGCGTAAATATGTGGGATACATGGAGCGCTCTTACGGATACCATTCGCCGTGGCGGCCCTGCGTCTAAAAAATTCATCAATGATCGCGGAGAAGAATGGCTCAGGCCGTTCATCGCGGCCATGCACGAACGAGCTTCCCAGAGCGCTTCTGCCATAGTCAGATTGCTGGAATTATCCGGTGTTTCAAAGGTGCTGGATGTGGGGGGAGGATCCGGTGCATACGCCATGGCGTTTGCTAAGGCCCGCAAGGGGATTACCGCAACGATCTTTGATTGCCCGAATGTCATTCCCATTGCAAAAGATTATGTAAAAGAGGAAGGCCTTCTGGATAAAGTGGAATTTATTGCAGGAGATTATAATAAGGATGATTTTGGTAAAGGCTATGATCTTGTGTTCCTATCTGCGATAATCCACATAAACTCCCCTGAGCAGAACAGGGTATTAATAGGAAGCTCTGCGCGTGCCTTACGCGGCAACGGCCGGATAGTCATCCAGGATTTTATCATGGACGAAGATCGCACGAGGCCGCAATGGGGAGCTTTCTTTGCGCTGAATATGCTCGTTGCAACTGAATCCGGAGACACCTATACGGAATCCGAGGTTCGCGCATGGCTGAAAGAGGCTGATTTTACCGGAATAGTCCGGAAAGACACCAAATTCGGCACCGCCCTTATTATTGGAAGAAAGAGGGACCCTAATTCTTCTTGAAAGATTTCTGTTTGTATGGTATAAAGATATGGGTTTTAGCATCTCGGAACACGGTGTAAATCCGTGGCGGACCCACCGCTGTAATCGGGATGATGCGCGGAGCAGTTAGTGTGCCGGCCACTTTTAACTATACAGTTGAAGGGAAGGCCTTGCGTATCAAGAATAAACCCGTAAGTCAGAAGACCTGCTAAATACTGTAAAAAACGAAATCCGAAGGCAAAGGATTTTGGCGAAGCGTTATGCTTTGTCAGAATCCTTTTTTATTAACTGTATTTAAAAAACAAAATAAGGAGGGGGCATGGAGAAAAATAAAAAAAGCGGCGTGAACGAAACGAAGAAAAATAGGAATGATGTTATCGCAAGCAGGAAAACCTGCAAATCCGACGGAACAGGTTTATCGCATTACATTCTCGTAGATAAAAAAACTAAATAAGTAAATTTCAAAATATCCGTTATGTCTATTAACACAATTTCTTCAAAAGGCCGTTTTGTCAATTCAGGCAGTGGGCTGACATTGCAGCCGGTTGATATAGGGCATCCCCGCTATATAGGGCTTGTAGATGCTGATACTGCGTTTTGGTCATTAGTTAAGCGCAGTAAAGTAAGCGATATTCTGCATGATAGCGCTTGGCTTAAATCCTACCATAAAAGAAGAAAAAGCTTCCATGAGGAAATGGACACGCTCCGGTTTGGTTTAAAGCCGTCCGCCGTATATTTTAATATTACCGAAAGATGCAATCTTAATTGCCGCTATTGCTATATACCTGAAAATATGCGCCGTAAAGGTAAGCATATGTCAGAAAGGAAGGTAATTAAAGCCCTGCAATTGTTGAAGGTATATTTTAAAACAACCGCGGGCGCTGCATTATTGCCTAAGGTAATCTTTCATGGGGCTGAGCCCTTGTTAAACAAAAAGGCATTGTTTAACGGCATTGAAAAATTTAGCAAAGATTTTACGTTCGGCATACAAACAAACAGTGTATTGCTGGATGCCGAAGCAGTTTCATTTTTGAAATCAAAGAAAGTAAGTATTGGTATCTCGCTGGATGGCCCTACTGCGAAAACAGTAAATAGGACCAGGGCAAGTTGGGCCGGCAAAGGAGTATTCGAGCACGTTAAGCGGTCTGTGGAATTATTGAGGG
>CAYIQH010000061.1:0-5077 GCA_964365575.1 uncultured Planctomycetia bacterium
GGTACGGCAGTGCCGCCGAGTTTAAATCGCTCCCGATTTTCGGCGAACGAAAAGCGTTTCCGCCTGAGGCGGATCCGTCCTTTGGCGGAAAGAATTTTGTCAGGCGCGAGGAGAATATCAAGTTCAATACTTGTTTAAGGCCGTTGCGTGTTTTGAGGCATGTGTGGAGTGCCGACGCCGACATTGACAATGAGAGGGCCAAGTGGTATCATAGCCCCTATGCAATTTTCAATAGCAGCGATCCCGAGAGCCATATACAACACGACGCTGGAGCTGATATTCCCTCGTTTCTGCCCGATATGCGGCATCGGCATTGAATCACACAATAAATATCCCTTATGCGAAACATGCCGTAAGGATATAAGGCAAAATGCCCGTATCTTTCCGGAAATCCCCGCAGGAGACGACGGAAGACATTTTGACATATCTTATTCTGTCGCGTTGTATGAAGGCATAATAAGAGAGTGCATACATAAGTTTAAGTATAACGGCAACCTCGGCCTGGAAGTGCTTTTTACGGATCTAATTACGGGTTTTGCGGAAAAATATATGGCAATAAACGATTTTGACTGCATTATTTCCGTCCCTTTGCATCGGGCAAAACTGCGGGAAAGAACTTTTAATCAGGCGGAGATGCTCGCGCTGCCGCTTGCCCGTAAATTCAGGATCCCGTATATCGGCAATAACCTTGTGCGCGTAAAACCCGGCGCGTCGCAGACCGCCTTATCAAAAAGCAAGCGCGTAAAAGATATTGAAGGCGCATTTAGAGTAAGAAACGCCGCCACATTGAAAGATAAGTCAGTTTTACTGGTAGACGACGTATTTACGACAGGCGCCACTGTGAACGAATGTTCAATGGTGCTTAAAGAAGCCGGCGCAAAATACGTCGGCGTATTCACGCTCGCGCGCGGCATTTAGGGTGACTTTATGAGAATACTAAGAGATTACATTTTAAGAGAGATGTTCCCGCCGCTGGTGCTGGCTCTCATTTTCATCAGCTTTGCGATCCTCTTGGGAAACCTTGTAAAACTGGCAGACTTCGTCATAAATAAAGGCGTAGAATTAATATATGTGGGGGAGATATTTTTCTTTCTTATACCGAATATTCTGAGCCTGGCCATACCTATGGGCATCCTCACTGCCACGCTCCTCGCATACGGCAGGCTTTCCAGCGACAATGAGATCCTGGCTATGCGCGCCACGGGTATAAACCTTTACAAAATAGCGATGCCCGCAATAACCCTGGGATTGATATTCAGCCTGCTTTCTGTCCCGTTTAACGATAAGATAGTACCTAAGGCTCACTATAAGACAAGAATGCTGATAAAAGAACTCGGTATGCGCAGGCCTGCCGCCTACCTTGAAGCCGGAACATTCATCAGAGGGTTTAAAGATTATATCCTTTTCATCTACGAGATAAAATATGTAAAAGACAGGGCCATCTTCAGTAATATCCGGATATACCAGCCGCAAAAAGACGCGCCGACAAGAACTATCGTCGCGAAAGGCGGGGAATTAATTCCTCTGCCGGAGAAGAATGCGATAAAGCTGAAATTAACGGACGGAACTATAGAGGAGCCCAATCCGACAAATCCGAAGAATCTTTACAAACTGAACTTCAGGACATACTATCTTACCATGTTTATCGATGATTCCACCATGCAGGAAAGCGGCAAGAAAACCAAAGAGATGACTTTTGACGAAATAAAGGCAAATATCAGGGACCTGGAAAAATCGGGTGTAGACGCTACCCCTCTCAAGAGGCGCCTGCATAAGAGGATAGCCGAGTCTTTTGCGAGTTTCGCATACGTGCTTATAGGAATACCTCTTGCGATAACCACAAGAAGGAGCGAAAAATCCATAGGCTTCGGCATAAGCCTGGCCCTCATAGTGATATACTGGCTCCTTGCCGCACTTGGCACGGTCTTCGCGACTAAAAATATCATGCCCATCTGGCTTGCGATGTGGTTCGGCAATATCGTGCTTATTACCATAGGAAGCATAATGATGTATATAACCGCAAGGAAATAAAGTGAAAATTCTCCACAGATATCTTTTGAACCATTTCATGGGGCCTTTTCTTTTCTGCCTTCTCACCTTTATCCTTATGTATATATCCTTTGACCTTGTCAATAACCTGAACGAGATGGTGGAAAGCCGGCTGGACTTTCTGGTGCTCATCCCTTATTACCTGAATCTCATCCCTTTCATGTTTGTCCAGACAGCTCCAATGTCCGTTTTGGTGGCGATAATGTATTCGCTGGGAATATTCAATAAAAATAATGAGTTACTTGCTATGAGGTCCAGCGGGATAAGTTTATTGCATATCTTAATGCCATTTATCATGATGGGCCTATTGATAAGTGTAACTGTTTTTATAGTAAATGACAAGGTAGTGCCGATAAGCACTATGACTTCCGCAAAAATAAAAGACGAAAAAATAGAAAAAGCCAGGCTGTCAAAAAAAATTAAAAAACACGTAGAACTGGAGCTGGAAAATATAGTTTTTCACGGCAAGAAAAACAGGATGATCTACGCAAGACGCTATTCTGTATATCAGCAAAAGATCTCTGAGCTTATCATATACAATCAGGATAAGGAACAGAGTGTTATTTCAAAGATAACCGCCGTCGAAGTCGGATGGAAGAATGACCGCTGGCACGGAAAAAACGTAGTATTCTTCAGCCTGGATAAAAGGGGCAGGATCGTGGGTGAACCCGAATTCCACGAAGACGCTTATATTGACATTGAGGAGACGCCTGTCGATTTCAGGCAGCGGCAGAATCAGACAGAATTTATGAGTTATGAGGAACTGAAAAAGTATATAGGCTATTTATCGTTTGTAGGAGGGCTGACCGTCAGAAAACTTGAGGTGGATTTAAACCAAAAGCTTGCTTTTCCTTTCACAAGCCTTATAGTTATCCTTATGGCATCGCCTTTTGCCTTCAGAACCAGCAGAAAAAGCGGCGTAATTCTGGGTATATGTATGAGCCTGGCCATGGTTGTCGGCTATTATGTAATAATGTCTATGAGTCTCGCGTTTGGGAAAGCCGGTTTTCTCTCACCTGTCTTAGCGGCATGGCTGCCGAATATCATATTTGCTTCTACCGGGATAATACTTATAATTAAGAACAAATAAAAATAGGGACAGATACTATTTTTCACTATACAATATTTATGGAAAAATAGTATCTGTCCCTATTTTTACGTCCCTATTTTTACCTGCCCAAAGCTTCCGTAACCATCGTTCCTGTGCCCTTCGCCCTGAAAGCCGTTATAAACTCTTTTGCCCTTGAGTATGCTTCGTCTTCCGTAGCTTTTTTATAGGTATCAGCAATATTATCTATCTTATCTTTAAACGGCTTTGTCGCTATCTTTATATCTTTATTATTCTCCTTGCACCATTTTTCCATTTCTGCAAATAAGTCTTTAGGCAGATGGTTGTGTGCTATATTCTGCCACTCTGTACCGACGTTGCCTTTTCGTATGCCGTAATCCGCAAACTGGCCCACAACTTCAAGAGGCGTACCGGTTATGCCGTGCTGCGCTATAGAGATGCCGTATTTTCTTACCGCATTAAATATCTCGCCGGTCCTCTTAAGGTCCAGATGCACTTCTTCTCCGGGTGAGTAATTTCCATGCTTTGAACCGTTGTTTACGGCCAGGAGGTCGGGAGTAACACCGTTCTTTTTTAATCCGTCTACGAATTCCAGCGACTCTTCCACGGTGGAAAGGGCGCCGCCTTCCGTAACCAGTTTTATCTCTCCTATTTCCGCCTCAAGGCCCAGCCCCGCGTCCTGGACCAGCTTGCCCAGTTTTGATGTTATATCAACATTATGCTCTACTTCATTATGCGACGCGTCTATAGCGATGGAAGTATAACCGGCTTCTATGGCTGCTTTTATTATTGATTCCGCAGTTTGAAACTCTTCCGTTGATGTATCTCTTACTGTCGTATGGTCCGCATGTATAAAAAACGGCTTTTTGTAATTGATCTCATTTGCATAATCTACTATCGTTTCAAAAAAAGTATAAGGGGTAAATCCCGTATAACCGCCTTTAAGATTCCCCTCTGACCTCGCCAACTCAAAACCTACAATGGCATCAAGCTCATCGGCCGCACGCAGAATGCCGGGAACGACATGTTTTATCCTTATATTGCATGCCATAATTATGACTTTTTTGTCTTTCAAGACATCAAACATAGAGTGGGTGCTTAATAATAAAAGGTTATTATTCTTTCCTAATTTTTTAACTGTGGTATCCAACCTCTTTGCTAACACTTTCTCAATATTCATTTTAGTCACCTCTTAAGTTGAAAGAACTCTTGTCAATCTGTAAAGCTCTTTGTCAAGAGCCTGTTTTTTAGGGCATATTTCGCAGGCCTTTTCAAGATCCGTAAGCACGACTTCGTCGCATATAGTACCTACCATTTTATCTGTTTCGCCTTTCATAAGCGCCATTACTGCTGCTTCGCCCAGGCGCAGGCCCAGTGTCCTGTCCGCCGCCGTAGGCGAGCCGCCTCTTTGCACGTGCCCCAGTGTTATATCCCTTACTTCAAAACCCGTATTTTCGTGGATAAGATCAGCTACTTCCCTGGCAGAACCTACGCCTTCGGACACTACTATTATCCAGCTTATTTTGCCTTTTCTGCGTCCTTCGCGTATCTCGTCACACATATCTTCTATATTATATTCGGTGTTAGGATAAAGTATATCTTCGGCTCCGCCCGCAAGGCCTACTCTTATCGCTATAAAAGCATCCTCCCTGCCCATTACTTCAACGACGAATATCCGCTCCATGCTGTCAACGGTATCTCTTATTTTATCAATCGCATCAAGAGCAGTATTTACCGCCGTATCTGCGCCGATAGTATAATCCGAACCCGAAAGATCATTGTCTATGGTCCCCGGTATGCCTATGACTGCAACACCCCAGTCTTTAGCAAGTTTATGCGCCCCCTGAAAAGAACCGTTTCCGCCTATTACTATTAGGCCGTCTATATTGTGTTTTTCCAGCTCGTCAACAGCTTTTTTGCGGCCTTGCCAACCGCCGCACCGGCCAGTTCATCCATACG
>CAYIQH010000062.1:0-4871 GCA_964365575.1 uncultured Planctomycetia bacterium
TACCTATAATCCAGAGAATTCACCAAATTCATTCGACTGTTATCGTATCATCTCCATGTGTTTTATTTTACCACTAATGGACCCTGATTTGTAGCATAATTGGGGGTCAGACCCTGATTATGTAAACTACGGCCTATCAGTAGCTCCTCATATTCTTTTTTTGCCATCTCTATATCGTCATTCAACATCTTAAGTATAAAAGTGGCGTCAATCAACCCATCGTCTATACTGTTTGGTAAATAACTTTTTATCGAAGAATACATATAATCTCTGGGATCTTTACAAAGTCCGTGTTTTAGCGGATTCCTATGAATATACCTGCTTACCCCTAAAAGATACCTATCATCTTTTATAATCTTTGACTTGTACCGCCCTTCAAAGACATGACCGGTTCTGCCAAATTTTTTGTTGTAATACATTGTAAAGCTAGTATTTACACATTGCATGATTTTTGAGATAAGGGCTTTCTCGGAAGCTTCCATAAGCAGATGTATGTGGTTAAGGATAAGGCAGTAACAATATAATTTATACCCAAACCTCTCCTTATAGCCTTTCAAGATCTCGATGTATCTGTTAAAACAATCTTCATTGATAAAGACATCTTCGCGATTATTGCCACGTATCATCAGGTGACAAGGCGCGCCTGCCGCTTCGACTCTAAGTGATCTAGCCATAAAAACCTCCTTTGTTCACATATATATACGAACGAAGGAGGCAATTTCTTTCAAAATATTTTTTATTTTTTCATTTTAGTGTAGTTTACATAACGAGGGTCTGACCCCAGTTTCCGTTATTATTGCGGTGATCAAACGCGCGGGTGTTACGTCAAAAGCGGGGTTATACACCTTTATGTTTTTTGGGGCGATACGCTTCCCCATCATTGTCCTGACTTCGTCCTGGTGCCGCTCTTCTATAGGAATATCCTTGCCCGAAGATAATTTCACGTCAAAAGTGGACACAGGCGCTACGACGTAAAAAGGTATTTTGTGGTATTTTGCTAAAACCGCTAGATTATAAGTGCCGATTTTATTAGCTACGTCGCCGTTCCGCGCGATCCTGTCGGCGCCTACGAATATCTTGTCTACTTTGCCTTTTTCCATAAGGCTCGCCGCCATATTGTCGCAGATAAGCGTCGCGTCAATACCGGCTTTTAATAATTCCCACGCTGTAAGGCGCGCCCCCTGCAGAAGCGGCCTTGTCTCGTCAACAAAAACCTTTATCCGCTTTCCCTGCTTCTCTGCTTCAAACAACACACCGAGCGCAGTCCCGTAGTCAACGGTCGCCAGGCCGCCGGCATTACAATGCGTAAGTATATGATCGCCGTTTTTTATCAACTTTGCACCGTGGCGAGCCATTCTGCGGCAGCACATCTTATCTTCTTCCATTATTTTCAGTGCTTCTTTGAGAAGGGCTGATTTTATCGCCGCTATATTCTTTGCTTTATTTTTTTCGGCGCACTTTCTCATGCGCTCCAATGCCCAAGCCAGGTTTACCGCCGTAGGCCGGCACGAAACAAGATATTTTATAACACCATCAAGCCGGCGCTTGAATATTTCATATCTATCCGTATTAATATTCTGTATTCCGAGCACCGCGCCAAAAGCACCTGCCACTCCTATTGCCGGTGCGCCCCTTACCTTTAGCTTTTTTATCGCATGCCACATTGATTTGACATCCTCGATATCAAGGTATACCAGTTTATGCGGTAACCTCGTCTGATCTATTATTACCGCTTTCCCTTTTCTCCATGTAATTGTTTGTACCGGCATTATCCTCTCCAGAGCAACCTGGTTAACAAGTTCTTCTTAATATAGATCGCCTTATACGGACAGACCTCATAGCAGCAGAAACAACGTATGCAGATTTTGCCGTCTATTACGGATCTGGATGTATCTATGGTGATCGCTTCCCCCGGACAGCTCTGTTTGCATATCCCGCACTTTTTGCATAGCTTCTCGTATATAAACGGCTTGAAATTAAGTACTGCGCTTAGTATGTTCATCATAAAATCAGGCAGCGCGTTTACTGCGTTGGTTGTTTGCGGCAATCTGAACCGCTTTGCCTTCACCGAACCTATCTCTTCGCCTAATATTTCGATCTTGCTCATATCAGCTTCGCCTATACCGCGCCGCGCAGCTTCGTTTACGATTATATCCTTATACGACGGCACGCCTACGATATGCGACGCTACGGCATCCACGCTGACACCATCGGCGCCCGCCAATATCAGCCCCAGATTGACAGGATTACCCGCCGCCGGCCCCTCGCCTTCCATGGCTACGATACTGTCCATTATGGACAAGTCGGGTTTTGTTATTTCATAGACATCGACTATCGTCTTTACAAAATTTTTAGGGCTGGGCCTGCGCCTGTGGCATTGGACCTTAAAAAGGCCGGGGACCATCCCAAAAGTGTTCTTTACGGCGCCGGTCATCACTGTAAGCGCATGCGTCTTAAGTTTCGGCAGAGATAATATAAAGGAAGCATTGAGGGCACACTCTGCTATCGGATAGCCGTTAAGCCTGCGTAATTTGTCAAACCTGACTAACTCAACGTCCTCTTCTTCCGCGATTTTCTTCATTCCTGTTTTTTCATACACCTCATCTACTGCTTCGACACCGAAAAACGTCCCCGGCGAATCACCTATAATAGGCCTGGCCCCTGCTTTCTTAACCAACCTTATAGCCGCTCTTACAATCTCGGGATGCGTGCATACCGCCTCTTCGGGCAATCTTGCCGAAAGCAGATTAGGCTTTATCAGTACGGTATCGCCTTTTTTGATAAAATTTTCTATACCGCCCAAGAGGTCTACGGAACGAAATACGGCCTCTTCTACCTTATCCCTGTCGTAATTTTTACATTTTACTATTGATACCTTGGACATCCCGGCCTTTCAATACTTCAGCTTGCGACAGACTTCAAAAAAAGCAAAAACACAAGCATGGAAGAATTATGTATGATGTGAACAGTAATAGATGAAACAAGGCTTCCTGTCTTCTCGTAAATATAGGCGAGCAAAATGCCCAGGCTCAATATCGGCATAAAACTCGCCATGTTGGCGTGGACATAAGCAAAGAACACGGCGCTTGCCAATATACTGCCTGATACGCCTATCTTTCTCCTCAGGGCCCCGTATACAAACCCTCTGAAAAATATCTCTTCCATAAACGGCCCGAGAAATGAGGCAAAAACTACCATATATATCAAGGAAGGTGTTTTCGTTTCTTCTTTCAGCATCTCAACCACTTGCTGCGGCTCTACCGGTATATTAAAAATTTTAAATAATGCCGCCGCTACCAACGCGACTCCTAAAAGTATAGGAACCAGCCCCACATAAGCTGCGACACCGTATTTTATATTGAGCAGCATATTCTTGGCTGTCAGCCCCAGCGAATCTATACCACGGCGCCCGTCCTTAAGTACAAAGTAAAAAATT
This sequence comes from uncultured Planctomycetia bacterium, assembly GCA_964365575.1. Taxonomy (GTDB): domain Bacteria; phylum Omnitrophota; class Gorgyraeia; order JAHIPI01; family JAHIPI01; genus CAYIQH01. Next base: position 3,437 of record CAYIQH010000062.1, read on the forward strand.
GACGCAATCGCTACGATGTCCAGGACGGTAGAAGCCATGACCATCTGCAAATTATGCTCAATAGGCAGATCCGGAAGAAAAAGCGCTGCGTATATCATCCCTAATGAAACTACCGATTCTGCAAAAAAGAATATTATAATAACCTTGCCTATATCCCAGATACCCCAGTCAGCCGGAGATACGGTGCGGGTCACTGTAACAATCTCTTTGTCCATAATCCTGGCGGATACAAATAACGTATCTATAACCAGGCCCGCTAAAATGAAAAGTAAAAATATCAGGGCTATAAACAGAAAAACGGCGTGTAAAGCCTGATTTGAAGAGATGGCTTCTATGACTTTCTGGTCAAATATCTTACCGCCCGCAGCGGCGATTTCCTTATTAAAAATCTGGGTCGGCCCGGCCGCTTCAAAGATATTATCCAGTAACGACAACGAAAAGTTCGCCAGTATTACAAAAACTAGAAGAAACGCGTAAAGTTTCTCGCGCTTTATAAATGCAGTAATGTCCTCGTATGATATCATTTATTTCCCAGCCCAAAAAAGTTGACGGCGTTTTTACTCGTAATATCCGCTACTTCTTCTTCGGTTATGCCCTTCGCCGCTGCGATTTCGCGGGCCAGATACTTGAGATATGACGGTTCATTCCTCTGCCCCCTGAAAGCCTGCGGCGCTAAAAACGGTGCGTCGGTCTCAAGAAAGAACCTGTCCATCGGCACATTTTTTATAAGAGCCCTCAGCCTGCCCGCATTTTTAAATGTCACGTTGCAGGTAAAAGAAACCGAGAGGCCGATATCCAGGCACTGATTAAGAAAATCTTCGTCGCCCGAGAAACAATGCATGACACCTCTCGCTCTTCCCGCCGCTTCTTCTTTTAATATATTAATCGTATCGTCATTTGCTTCGCGGTTATGGATGATGAGGGGAAGGTTCAAATCTGTTGAAAGATTTATAAATTTTCTGAAGACTGATTTTTGGATCTCCCGGGGGGAACTGTTCCTGTAATAATCCAGGCCGATTTCGCCTATGGCGACGACTTTTTCGCCTTTAGCCATATCGCGTATTTCTGAAATAATGTTTTCGCTGACTGTGCCGGCTTCGTGAGGATGTATTCCCATTGAAGCAAAAATGCAGTCATACTTAGAGGCAAGTTCTGATGCGCGCCTACTGCCTTCAAGGCTTGAGCCGACGTTTATTATGTACTTAATCCCTTCGGCGGATGCCCTTTTTATGACATCGTCCCTGTCTTTATCAAAATCCTTAAAATCCAAATGGCAGTGGGTGTCTATTAACATGGTAGTGTGTAGGGACGTTCCAGAAAGGGACACTCTGCTACCTCATGCTTATCGGGCTTGACTTGCAGGGTGTCCCTTTCTGAGAGTGTTGAAAAACTCCATTTAATTTAGCTTCTTTTTTCGTCGAAAATATGATATAAT
>CAYIQH010000063.1:0-4721 GCA_964365575.1 uncultured Planctomycetia bacterium
TCTTACACTTCCGCATTTAGAATTCACGCGGAAAACGCGCATTTAGAAATGGGGTGGCTAACGGGGGTTGAACCCGTACTGAGAGATCCACAATCTCTTGTGCTGCCGCTACACTATAGCCACCATAAAATTATTATAACTTAATTAAAGCCGCATCACAATAGCTTCTTGAGCGCCTTTTTTGCTTTTTCAAGAGCATGGTAACGATGGCTTATTTTATTCTTTATCTCAGACCCGAGTTCTGCGAAAGTCCTGCCGTATTTCTGGTCTATGAATACCGGATCATAACCGAAGCCTGACTTACCGCTTGGCTCAAATGCTATCCTACCGCCACACGTTCCTTTTACCGTTTTGAGTATTTTGCCGTCTTTGGCTATTGATATAACGCAGATGAAACGCGCTCTTCTTTTGCCTGCCGGCACTTTCTTCAAAAGTCGGAGTAGTTTCGCGTTATTCTCGGCGTATGTCGCTTTTTCGCCCGCAAACCTTGATGACCTCACTCCCGGCCTGCCGCCTAAAGCGCCCACCATAAGCCCGGAATCATCCGCAATCGCGAACTTGCCGGTAAAACGCGATATTATCCGCGCCTTTTTTGAAGCATTATCCTCAAAAGTCCTACCGTCTTCTACTATCCCGGGAGGTGCGCCGAATTTATCCGGCGTTAAAACTTTTATGCCCAGTCCTTTAAGAATATTCTTTATTTCTTTTACCTTGTCTTTGTTTGTAGTCGCAGCTACTAATTCCTTCACAAACTGACTGCCTTTCCCACTAATTTCTTCTGATGTACTATTAATTCCTTTATACCGTTTTTAGCGGTGCCTATCATTTTATGCATGATCTTATCGTCAAACGGATCTTTTTCGGCGGTACCTTGTATCTCTACAAATTTGCCCGCGCCTGTCATTATTATATTCATATCTACATCAGCGTTTGAATCTTCATCATAGTCAAGATCCAGTAGTACCTCATTGTCTATACAGCCAACGCTCACCGCTGCAACAAAATCGCGTATCGGGATCTCGCTTATTACTTTATCCTTCTTTAGTTTCAGAAGCGCATCGCAAAGCGCTATAAAACTGCCTGTAATGGAAGCACACCTCGTACCGCCGTCGCCTTGAATAACATCAGCATCAAGCCATATTGTTCGTTCGCCGAGTGCCGTCATATCCACCACGCTTCTTAAGGAGCGGCCGATAAGCCGCTGAATTTCATGCGTCCTGCCGCCGGCCTTTCCCTTTGATGACTCCCTCTGAATACGCGATTTGCATGAGCGCGGAAGCATGCCGTATTCTGCGGTTACCCACCCCTTACCCTTTCCTCTTAAGAAAGGCGGTACGCCGTTTTCAACGCTTGCCGAGCATACGACTTTAGTATTTCCTATTTCAATAAGGCAGGATCCCTCTGCGAATTTAAGATAATCCCGTGTTATTTTGACCTTCCTCAGTTCATCATTTTTTCTTCCGTCAGCCCTCATCCATTACCTCCTTGTATACGGATACAACACCGCCGCAATTCCGATTAGCGCCGGGTGCTCCTATATGCATCATTCCCCCTGGGATCTATTCCCACTATAACGGGAAAATCCTCAACTTCAAGTTCATATATCGCCTCGGGCCCCAATTCGCTGAAGCCTGCGACCCGTGCTTTCTTTATTTTACTTCCAAGCAGAGCGCCGCAACCCGCCGGCGCAAGAAAATATACTGCTTTATGCTTCTTTATGGACTCCTTTACCGCTTCACTGCGCCTGCCCTTTCCTATCATCGCCTTAATGCCAGCATCAAGCATTGCCGGCGTAAATTTATCCATCCTTGAACTTGTCGTCGGGCCGCATGAGCCTACCACTTTAGGCGGTTTCCCGGGCGTAGGGCCTGCGTAATAGATAGTAGAGCCGTAAAGTACAATCGGCGGGACCTGCTTATCCTTCAGGCCTTCCACAAGCATTTTGTGGACCATATCGCGTGCCGTATATATCCTCCCGGTCAAAAGAACGTCGTCGCCCACTTTAAGCTTTTCTATATCTTCATTCTTTATTGGTAAAAATATTTTCTTCATAATTTACCGTATGCGCTGCGCGTGGCGTGGCAATTTATGTTTACAGCTACCGGCAGCCCCGCTATGTGAGTAGCCGTGGATAATATACTTACTCCCAAGGCTGTCGTTTTCCCGCCCAATCCCATAGGACCTATACCGAGTTTATTCAATTTCTCAAAAATTTTCTTTTCAAGTACTGCAAGTTTAGGGTTTTTGTTCTTCTTGTCTATCTCGCGAAAAAGCGATTTTTTAGCCAGATGTGCAGCATAATCAAACGTCCCTCCTATGCCAACACCTACCACAAACGGCGGGCAGGCATCCGGGCCTGCTTCTTTGGCAACGCTGATGATAAAATCTATTATTTCGTCTTCGCTTGCCGTCGGGTTAAACATCTTTATGGCTGATTTATTTTCGCTGCCGAAACCCTTTGCCATAACCCATATCTTAAAATATTTTCCCGGTACTATATCAGTATGAAGCATTGCCGGCGTATTTGTACCGGTATTTTTCCTGGAAAGGGGCGACGCTACAACCGACTTGCGAAAATATCCTTTTTGATAACCGTGTTTTACGCCTTCGGTAACAGCTGCTTCCAATGAGCCGCCTGTTATGTGAACATCCTGCCCTATTTCTGCAAAGACGGCAGCCATGCCCGTATCCTGGCATATTGCAACACGCCCCTTCAAAGCAGCGTCAGCGTTATCCAAGAGCATTTGCAGTAGTTTCTTCGGCCTGCCGTTACTCTCTTTTCTCAATGCGGATGATATCGCACGGCGTATATCACCGCGTAACCTGGTATTAGCCTCTATGCATAATTTACTTATTAATTTCGATATATTTTTCGCTTTTATATTCCGCATTTTTTATTGACCTTACCTTGGTAATTCTAACCAGGTTAGAAGCGTATCTAACCTGGTTAGAATTACCCTTTACGTTTTTTGTATTCCGCCTTCGTATATGTTTTTATTCCGCCTCTCGCGCGGTACTCCATTTCAAGGCGCATAAAACGCGGTTTGCATGATTTTACGAGATCATCCAGGATTTTATTTGTAGCATGCTCGTGAAATATGCCTATGTCTCTGTAAGATACAATATACAATTTAAATGACTTAAGCTCAACGCACCATTTGTCCGGAATATATTCTATCTTTATCGACGCAAAGTCCGGCAGTCCTGTCTTCGGGCATATACATGTAAATTCATCCGTCTCTATGCGTATGGTGTAATCCCTGTCGGCATACTGATTGCGCCATACCTCTATCACCGGCGTTTTTATATTACGTATATTATTCTGTAAATTTTCGTATGATGATTTCATCCTCTATCTAATCCCCATCACCTTATGCATCTGCGGAATGATCCTTACGTTCTCAAGGTCGCGTCCCGCAAGGCGCAGATATCCTGAAATCCTGTTTCCCGCCACAGGCGATATGCCGCCCTGCTTCGTCGTAACCGGCTGAAGAACAAGCAATATCCTTCTATCCACCTTTTTTATCAATCCCATCGTCTTCAGAATGTCAACTTCTGAAGTATCGTCCGTTACTACGGCTTTTACAAATACATTTTTTTTCCGCGCTATCCGCAGAAATTTTGCGTGCTCTTCCCATAAAGCCGGCATAGCTGTTGAAGACGGCAGCTTGAAATCCATCGCTACAACATCGACGTATTTTATTATCTTTTCCAATTCTTCCGGCAAGGTACCGTTTGTTTCAAGATATATTTTAAATCCCGATCGCTTCAGCTTAGGAAGAAACTCTTTCAGAAAATCGGCGTAAAGGAGCGGTTCGCCGCCCGTCAAAGAAACCGAATGGTGCTCACCTTTCGTCCGCTCAAGATCTTTTACTTTCTTAAGTACTTCTTCTGCGGACATTTCTTTCATAACCGCCTTTTTAGGCGTATCGCAGAAAGAACACGTCAGATTGCATCCGGCAAATCTCACAAATATCTGTTTTACGCCTAAAAAAAGGCCCTCGCCCTGCATAGATGAGAATATCTCAATCAGGTCAGTTTTTTCCGCCTTGTTTTTCATAGGCTTACAACCAAAGGGTCTTTTATGCCGGCCTCGTCAAAGCCTTTTTTCCGTAAACGGCACGAATCACATTCTGTGCATACAACTTTGCCGCCGGCGTAACACGACCATGTAAGGCGGTATGGTACCTTAAGACGGCTGCCGATTTTTATTATCTCGGATTTTGTCTTACCGATAAGCGGCGTTATTATCTTTATATGCTTACCGTTTACGCCTCTTTTAGTCCCTTCTTTGAGAAGTGTTTTAAACGCCTTAAAATATCCGGGCCTGCAGTCAGGATAACCGGAATAATCTACGGCATTTGCACCTATAAATATCGCGTCTACGCCCGTCGCTTCTGCCATTGATGCTGCCACACTTAAGAATACCGTATTCCTCGCAGGAACATACGTCGGCGGTATGCCTTTTCCTATATTTTTTACGCCTTGCTTCGGAAGCCGCGCTTTTTTATTAAGAAGATGGCTGCCGCCCCACGAAAAAGGCAGCTTCATAATTTTATAATCGCAACCGGCGGATTTTGCTATCTTTACTGCCTGCACTATCTCTTTACCGTGTCTTTGGCCATAGTCAAATATGAGGCAGTCCGCTTTGTATCCCTTACTCAGAGCAATATGCAGTGTTGTTGCTGAATCCATCCCGCCGGATAATAAAACAATGGCCT
>CAYIQH010000064.1:0-4665 GCA_964365575.1 uncultured Planctomycetia bacterium
AGTACGCGCCCTCATTGAAAAGACAGGCATAGCCTTCCTTTTTGCTCCCAATTTTCATCCTGCCATGAAAAATGTGATGGAAGTCCGGCGGGAACTTAAGACAAGAACGATATTCAATCTCCTCGGGCCGCTCTCAAATCCGGCAGGCGTAAAGATGCAGATATTGGGAGTATATAAAGCGGAGCTTACGGAGGTTATGGCAGAGGCCTTAAAAAAACTTGGCTCGGAGCGGGTATATGTGGTGTATGGCCTCGCCGGCCTTGACGAAATATCAATAGAAGGCGAGACAAAGGTATCGGAACTTAAAGGCGGCAAAGTGTCTACATATTATGTAAAACCTGCAGATTTTGGAATCAAAGAGGGAAGCCTTGATGATATAAAAGGTGATTTGCCCTCCTGTAATAAAGAGGCTGCCCTCCGTATTTTAAAAGGGGAAGAGAAGGGCACAGCCAGAAGCGCGGTTATTATAAACGCTGCTGCGGCGCTTGTCATGACCGACAGCGCGCCGGATTTCAAAAGCGGCGCCGATATGGCCGGAAAATGTATAGATTCGGGCCGGGCACTTCAAAAACTTAACATGTTGAAAGATTTGAGCCGAGATGATTCTCAGTAAAATCGTAGAAGAGAAAAGAAAAGAAATAGAAGTATCCAAAAAGAAAATTCCGCAGAAAGACATGCTTGGCGAGATTAATGCCAGGCCGCCCCATTCAAAACCGCATTTTTTCAAACATTCACTCGCAAAAAACCATATGCACCTTATTGCGGAGGTCAAAAAGGCCTCCCCCTCAGCCGGCGTAATTAGGGATGATTTTGACCCCCTGAAGATTGCCATAACCTACGAAGCAAACGGTGCTTCGGCAATTTCGGTATTGACGGACGAAAAATTTTTCCAGGGCCACATTTTATATCTTGAGAAAATAAAAAAGAACGTTCATTTACCTGTCCTGAGAAAAGATTTCATAATAGACGAATATCAGATATATGAGTCAATAGTAAGAGGGGCCGATGCCGTATTGCTTATCGCGGACCTTCTTACGGATGGTGAGCTGAAGCATTTTATGGAGATAGGGAAAGAGCACAATTTAGATTTTTTAGTAGAAGTCCATTCGGAAGAAGACGTCCAGAAGGCGCTTGATTTAAAATGTGACATAATAGGCATTAATAACAGAGATCTGCATACGTTTAAAGTAGACGTCCATACCACAACACGCCTTATAAGGCTCATACCTCATGATAAGATAATAGTTTCGGAAAGCGGGATACGGACAAAAGAAAATATCTCATATCTCAGGTCATTAGGGGTGGATGCGGTGCTCATCGGTGAGGTCTTTATGCAGAGCGAAGATATCGGCGCGAAGGTGCGGGAGCTTACAGGGTGGGCACATTCATAAAAATATGCGGCATTACTAATGCGGAAGATGCCGAAAATGCTGTCGCATTCGGCGCAGACGCCCTGGGTTTTATATTTGCTGAGAGCCCGCGCAGGGCAGACCCGAAGAACGCGAAAAAGATACTGGCAAGGATTAGGGGCAAGGCTCTTGGTGTAGGTGTCTTTGTCAATGAATCTGCCAGAAGGGTGGAAGAGACGGCGGAATATTGCGGGTTGGATGTTGTTCAATTACACGGTGATGAAACTTCCTCATATTGTGCCAATATAAAGGTAGATAGGGTAATAAAGGCATTCCGCATCAAAGATATAGCAAGCCTGAAGGCCATCAAGGGGTATGATAACGTTTTCGCTTATCTTTTAGATACTTTTTCCAAGGATACATACGGCGGGACAGGCAGGGCGTTTGACTGGAATATTGCTGTTAAGGCTAAATCGCTCGGAAAGCCGATAATACTTTCCGGAGGCCTGAATTCAGGCAATATCGGGGAGGCCATAAAAGTCATAAGGCCTTATGGCGTGGACATATCCAGCTCGATAGAATCCGAACCCGGCAAAAAAGACGCCGGTCTTATGAAGTGTATTATTGAAGAAATAAAAGCCCTTGACTAATAATTAGATATATGTTATATTACAATTTCATTATATTTTTAGGGTAGATGCGGAAAGAAAGCGAGGTAAGGATGCGTAGATTTTATGCTAACAAAAAGTCAGCACTATTTTTTATGTCCGTCCTTTTCGTATTTTGTTCCATTGCCTTTTTGTGTGCCGGTTGCGCCCCCAAGCAGTCCAGACCTGTCCTTAAAATAGCAATTTGGGGCGGGACAGACGAAATTAATATGATAAACAAACTGGTAGGCGAATGGCAAAAAGACCATCCCGAAGTTATCGCCAAAATAGAACACACGCCGGCAGGTTCGTATACAAATAAACTTTTGATAAGGATTGCAGGAGGCACTGCACCTGATGTAATGTTTGCCGAAACGAATATCTTTACCAATTTTTTTATGATAGACGCATTTCTTGATTTGACCCCGTTTATCGAAAAAGACCCTGCTTTTAGATTAGACGCATTTTTCCCGGATGGACTTGAACGTTTTACCCGCAAGGGAAGAGTGTATTGCATACCGCGTGATGTCGCGCCGTTCGCCTGCGTTTACTACAATAAAAAATTATTCGATGAGGCGGGAGTTTCGTATCCTCTTGATGATTGGGCATGGGCTGACCTTCTTGAGAAGGCGCAAAAACTTACAAAAGTTTCGACCGGAGGCAGAATCGCCCAATATGGTTTTTATGGCTGGACGTGGCAGAATTTCATCTATTCTAACGGCGGCAGTATGGTAGATAACACAGAGAACCCCAAGAAATTTACGATGGACAGCGAAAAAGCCGTTGAAGGGCTCCAATTTTACGCTGATCTGATAAGCAAATATAAGGTATCTCCGAGTCCCATGACACTGGGTGATCTTGGCATGGGAGCACAGCAGCTTTTTATGTCGGGAAAACTGGCGATGTACCAGTCGGGGTATTGGGAGAGCAACATTTTCAGGGACATAAAAAATTTTGATTGGGATGTTGCCATGTTCCCGAAGGGGCCTACAGGAATAAGGCGTTTCGGCACCGGCGGTTCAGGCTACTGCGTCCTTAAATCTACCAAGCACCCGGAACTTGCCTGGGATATAGTGAAACTTTTGACGGGCGAAAAGGCACAGGTAACATTGACTGAGATAGGCCTTACTCAGCCGTCTATTAAGTCGATAGCGGAAGGGCCTTATTTTGCGGGAAGCCCGGCCCTGCCAAAGAATAAATCTATGCTGAATGAAGCCATTAAATATGTGGTATATGAGCCATTTTGCCCGAAATGGCGCGAGATAAACGAGCTCTATCTGGTTCCGGAGCTTGATCTGATATTCAACGGGACCGAGACTGTCAAGGAAGCTGTGGCAAAGATAGCTCCCGAGGCGAATAAATTGCTGCAAGAAAAAAATAAGTAGCTTTAAGCCTTAAGCTATAAGCTGTAAGTAAAAACCAAAATACAGCTTAAAGCTTATGGCTTACAGCTGAACATGGAGGTCAACAAGCATAACATGAAGTACGGTAATTTTTCAAAAGACGGACTGGAATTTATTGTAACTGATCCAAATACCCCGAGGCCGTGGATAAACTATCTGACAAATGAGAATTATTGTTCCATAATATCACAATGTGCAGGCGGATATAGTTTTTATAAAGACTGCCGCTCTGACAGAATAACGCGCTGGGCGCCTGACAACTATCACTATGACAGGCCTGGGAAATATCTTTATATTAAAGACAATAAGACAAAGAAATATTGGGGTGCTACTTATCAGCCGGTTATGGCTAAATCTTCCAAGTTTGAAGCGCGGCATGGGCTTGGATATACGACTATAAAGACAAGATATTACGGAATAGAATCGGAAATAACGTATTTTGTACCCCTCGAAGATACATGCGAAATATGGCTGGTAAAAATCACCAATTCAGGCGTAAGGAAGAGAGATCTTACTCTTGTGCCTTATATAGAATGGCTTATCGGCGATTACCATATGGAACTCAGGTACAGGAACATCATGAACCTGTATGACAGGTTCTGGTTTGACGAAGAGAGCGAAGTGATATTCGGCAAGAAGACGGCTATATGGGAATCGCTTAATATACAGCCGTTTCGGTCGCTTGCATTCTTTGCATCCAGCCTGCGCGCACGCGGTTCAGCTACGCAGAAAGATACGTTCCTGGGTAGGTATAGGACCGAGTCTAATCCCGAATCTCTATCGGGAGATTTTGTCGAGTCACGATCATGTTCCGGCGAAGACGGCATAGCGGCATTGCGGCACATTCTAGGTCTTAATGCCGGCGCGAGCAAGGAATTCGTAGTAATTTTGGGCCAGACCGAAAACAGAAACAAAGTAATGCAGATAGTTTCCAAATACCGCGACCTTGCAAGCGCTAAAGCCGAACTTGAACGGGTCAAGAAAAACTGGCGGGATAAGATCCTCAATAACATTATTATTAAAACCCCGGACAAAGATTTTGACCTGATAATCAATATATGGGTGAAGTATCAGATTTACATCTGTAATATGTGGTCGCGTTCTCCTTCGTTTTATCATGAAGGTGCCGGCGGCAGAGGCTATCGCGATTCATGTCAGGATGCCGAAGGTATTATGGCATTTAACCCTGAACACGCTCTTTCAAAGATACGGACATTGGCAGGGCTTATAAGGTGCGACGGCTCATGTGCGCCGGGATGGTCCACT
>CAYIQH010000065.1:0-4518 GCA_964365575.1 uncultured Planctomycetia bacterium
CCCTCGATATTACTCGGGACGGTTCGAGGGGTGGTGAGCCTGTCGAACCGCAAGCTCCGTCTCTCTAAGTTGGATAGCGCGTCGAAGGGTTGACCGGCTACTTCATTATCACACGGTATCAATTAGTTTTTTTAAGTATACCTTATATGTACATGATTGTCAATATAACACGCTATGGGGACGGTTCTGAGCTCCCACTATACATAATTACAAATGGCTGCATGATATTATGCCGCCTTCCTCATGAGCCGAGATACTCTCCTTTATTAAAAGATCTTTGTCTCGGCCCGAACTTATATGATCCCATGGCAAGGGGTCCCGGTATTTAAGCCCTCCGATATATGAGTTTATGTCAATCCCGCATTCGGAGATAGATACCTGCCATACTTCCGGTTTAAAAACATCTTTCCAGTTATCAAAACGCGCGCCTTTTTTGTAGGCCGTTTCAACAAGCAAGCCCGTTCTTCTGTCCCCGCGTGAAAAAATAGCCTCCAAAGTACTCATGTCAACATTATGGACGTTTAATTTTATTCTCCCGGACCGCAGATTGCTCCTTAGCCGAGATATTTTATTTTTCAGCACTTCTTTCGCCGCCATGGGCTCCCACTGAAAAATCGTATGCGTCTTCGGAATAAAAGAGGACACGCTAATCGTTATCTCCGCAGATCCTCCGCGGCGCTTGTCTTTCGTGTTCAATATATCGTAAGCAAGTTTTACTATTGAATCCACATCTTCTTCCGTTTCTCCGGGGAATCCTATCATAAAGTAGAGTTTTATTTTCCGCCATCCCAGCTCGTATGCCTTTTTTGCTGCGCATAATAATTTATCAGTGTCTATATTTTTATTGATAAATCGCCTTAGTCTGGGACTGCCCACCTCCGGCGCAAATGTAAGGCCTGTCTTTTTTATTTTCCGTATGATCGATGGGAGATTCTCAATACTATCCTCCACGCGCAGCGAGGGGAGCGAAATACTTACGCCTTGAGGCTTAAATTCATCAGCTAGAAGATGCAATAGGTCCACTACTCCGGGATAGTCCCCCGTGGACAGCGATAGCAACGATATCTCATCATGACCCGTCAACGCCTGCGCTGCCTTCCCCAGTTCAAATATCGCTTTTTTGGAACGCAGCCTGACGGGCGAATATATCATAGTGGCCTGACAGAATCTACATCTGTGAGGGCAGCCTCGCATCACCTCAAGGCTTACGCGGTCATGCACCACAGGAATATACGGAACGATCTGTTTGGACGGATAAAAAGATGCCTCAAGATTTTTTAACAATCTCTTTTTAATAACGGCCGGAGCATATTTTTCACGGGGAGTGATTTTGTGAAATCTGCCGTCTGAGTATGACGGCTCGTAAAGACTGGGAACATATACGCCTTCTATTGCGGCAAGCTCCTTAAGAACATCAGTTTTATTCATCGCGCGGCCACTGCGTTTCAGTGCGATATAACGCTCCGCAATTTCCGGAACCGCCTCTTCGCCGTCACCTATTAAAAACATATCGATAAAATCTGCCATCGGTTCGGGATTAAAGGCGCACGGCCCGCCGGCAATTACCAACGGATATGATACGTCCCGTTCATTTGACCGCAGCGGAATACCTGACATATCCAGAATGTTTAATACGTTAGTGTAGTTAAGCTCATGTGCAAAAGAAAAACCTACAATATCAAATTCGGACAGGGATTTATTGCTCTCCAAACTAAACAGCGGCAGATTATCGCGTCGGAGTAATGCCTCCATGTCACTCCACGGCGCGAAGACCCTTTCGCAAAGGATGTTGTGCCTCGAGTTTAAAAGATGGTAGAGGATTTTGATTCCGAGATGACTCATTCCGATATCGTAAATATCGGGAAAGGCAAGCGCGACCTTCAGGTCAACGCTGTTCCAGTCCTTCACTACGGAATTAATCTCACCGCCGATATACCGTCCGGGGCGCTCGACATATTGCAGCAGGTCTTCGTATTGTTTTTTCATATTATTCTAACCAGGTTAGACGCATCTAACCAACATGTATCTAACCTGGTTAGATACATGCCTAAAACAATGTCCTGTGCATATCAATATTAATCACAAGGGCAATTGCCATGAAATTCATGATCAGACTTGACCCGCCGTAACTTATGAACGGCAGGGGTATGCCGACGACAGGCATGAGGCCTATTGTCATGGCTATATTCACAAGCACCTGGAACGAAAGCATCCCCGCGACGCCTATAACTATCATCTTGCCGTAAAAGTCATTTGTCCTTTCCGCTACCGAAAGAATGCGGCTGATAAGGAATGCGAACAGAAAAATAATAAACAGGCTCCCGATAAATCCCCATTCCTCTCCTACGACGGCAAAGATAAAGTCGGTGTGGCTTTCGGGAAGGAAATTCAGCTGGTTCTGCGTCCCTCCCATCCACCCTCTCCCAAACAGCCCGCCGGAACCTATTGCTATCTTTGACTGAATTATAGTATAACCGGCGCCGAGAGGGTCCATGTTCGGGTTGACGAAGACTAATAAACGGCGTTTTTGATAATCCTTAAGAAAATGCCATAAGACGGGTGAAGAAGCGATGCCGGCAACAGCCAAACCGAACAGATATTTGATCGGCATACCGGACACAAGAAGTATAACGAAGAGTATGGCCAATAATATCAAAGCACTGCCAAGATCCGGCTCCTTTATGATTAAAAGAAATAAGGCCCCTGTTAATAAAAACGGTATTAACAGGCCTTTTATGTTACGTACGGCATGCCTGTTATTTCCGAGATAAAAGGCAAGCGTCATTATAAGGATTATCTTCGCGAATTCAGACGGCTGAAAGGCCATCCATCCTATACTAAACCACCTCTTTGCGCCCATGCGTGCACCGCCTACCAGAAGCAGCAGAAAAAGTATAACGACAATCACCGCATAATACAGGTAGGACCAGTCCAGCACACGGCGAAAGTCCGCATTGACAAGCAGAGCTAGTATGACAATACTGACCGCCAGCCATACTAACTGACGAAAGGCAAAATTTGTCCCGCCGGACTCGTATAATCCGTGCGATGCGCTGTATAGAAACAGGAAACCGGCCAGCACTATTACCAGCGGCAATATTACGAGAAACAGATCAAAGTCTTTTCTGTAGTCTATTCTGTACATAATTTATAAATAATCCAGCTCCTTAAGTTTTGCGAAGAGGCTGTGGGCGATTTTTGCGGGTTTATCGCCGCCCTTACCGCCATACTCCAGAAAAACGACAACAGAAATCCTCGCTTTTTCCCCGGCACAAAATCCGGTAAACCATGCATGGGTCCCTCTCGGGCCGGCCTGCGCGGTACCTGTCTTTCCGTAGATATGCAATCCTTCTACTCCCGCGGCCCTGGCAGTGCCGCCGGCATCTTCAACGGCTTTTCTCATTCCCTCCCTGATAATCTTAAATGTCTCTTTGGATATATCAAGTTTCTTCCTTTGCAGCCGGCTGACTTCAATAAGGTCTATGTTTTTTACCAGAAACGGACGGACGAGCGTCCCCTCTGTGGCGACACCGCTCACCATCCTCAATATCTGCATCGGTGTAACCAGCACATATCCTTGGCCTATGGCGTAGTTTACCGTATCGCCCTCAAACCAACCCTGTCGCATATTATACACCTTCCACGTCTTTGTCGGAACCGTGCCGGCAACTTCATACGGCAGATCCACCTGGCTGTTTCTGCCAAAACCGTATCTGGCCGCATAATTTGCCAGACCATCAACACCGACCCGGCGGCCGAGTTGATAGAAAAACACGTTACAGGAATTTCTTATCCCTTCCGTAATTACTTCGGCGCCGTGCCCCGTTTCTTTCCAGCAATTGAACCGCCAGTTGCCAAGCATGTAGTAGCCGGAACAGCTAAGCTGCTCATGCGGCGTTATTCTCTTTAGCTCAAGGGCGGCCGAACCTGTGACTATCTTAAAAACGGACCCGGGCGGATACGCACCGGAGACCGCCCTGTCTATCATCGGACAATCGCTTCTTTGCAGCAAGCTCCTTATAAAAGTAGGGTCAGTAGCCGAAACAAATGCATTGGGATCAAAATCGGGCTTGCTGACAATGGCCAGTATCTCTCCCGTATCCGCATTCATCACAATCGCTGCACCGCTGTGGCCCTCAAGAAGAGAATCTGCGTACCTCTCCAGATCCAGGTCTATTGTAGTGGTTATATCTTTCCCCTTCTCCGGTTCTTTGATGCCGATCTGTTTCAGCTCCCTGCCTCTTGAATCTACCTCGGTTTGTATACCGCCCTCTTCGCCTTTTAAATAACTGTCATAAAAAAGTTCCAATCCGCCCCTGCCGACATAATCCAGATTTTTATATCCGTAATCACTGAGAGTATACATCTCATCTTCACTGATCTTTCCCAGGTAGCCTACCACATGCGAGCCTACATTACGATACGGATAATACCTGACGGAGCGAGTCTGGATCAGGAGGCCCGGCAGGTCCGGGCTATTTTCCGAAATGGCTATTGCAGCTTCCTTGCCTATGTCTT
>CAYIQH010000066.1:0-3225 GCA_964365575.1 uncultured Planctomycetia bacterium
AGTCGCCGAAGGCGCAAAGTTTAAAGATGACAGCCTTGTAATACAGGAAGAAAAATTGGACTCCTTCGGCCATGTGAGGCTGGGAGGCATAGGCCAGGTACTCAGCGACCAGATAGAAAAAATGACCGACCTTGAAACACGAGTCACAGTCCTGGGGCACATTCAGCGAGGCGGCTCTCCGACCGCGTACGACAGAGTATTAGGAACGAGATTTGGCGTTGGGGCCGTTAAGCTTATAGAAAAGAAAAAATTCGGGCGTATGGTCAGCCTGAGCGGTACCGAAATTATAGATGTCCCGCTGGAAAAAGCCGTCGGTAAGTTGAAGACGGTGGATGCGAACCTCTACGAAGTAGCCAAAATATTTTTTGGATAAAAGATAGAGCTATGAAAAAAACTATAGAAAATATAATAAACTCAAGCATCACTGCCAAGAAAAAACTTATTGAGTCCGAACTAGGGAATCTGGAGAAAGCGGTTCAGGTTGTCGAGGACTGCATTTCGAAAGGCGGCAAGCTGCTTCTTTTCGGAAATGGCGGCAGCGCCGCGGACAGCCAGCATATTGCCGCGGAATTCGTGGGAAGATTCAAGTTAGAAAGAAAAGCGGTTCCGGCACTGGCGCTGACGACCAATACATCTACAATCACGGCGCTGTCCAATGATTACGGCTACGATATATCTTTTAAGCGTCAATTAGAAGCATTCGGCGCCAGGGGAGACGTGGCCATAGCCATTTCCACGAGCGGCAATGCCAAAAATGTACTGGAAGCGGTTAAAGAAGCAAAAGAAAAAGGGATGAAGACGATCGCTCTTACCGGCAAAGGCGGCGGCGCGCTTCTTAAATTATGCGATGTCTCTATCGTAGTCGCCTCCGACGATACTGCGCGCATCCAGGAAACTCATATTCTCATCGGGCACATAATAGCAGAAATTGCTGAATCCGACATTTTCCGGAAGAACAATGGTAAACGATAAAATAAAAAACCGGTCCGAGATCATTAAGCTGGCTGAATCTATAAGGAAAAGAGGTAAAAGGGTCGTTTTTACTAACGGCTGCTTTGACATACTCCATAGGGGGCATGTCAAACTTTTAGAAAAAGCCAAATCGTTAGGTGACGTCTTAGTTGTGGCGCTTAACAGCGATGCCTCTGTCAGAAAGCTAAAAGGGCCAAAAAGGCCATTAAATAATCAGCGGGACAGGGCTGCTATAGTAGCCGCGCTCAGCCCTGTTGACTTCGTCACTTTCTTTAATGAGCCGACCCCGGAAAACCTTATCAAACAGATCACTCCAGACGTACTCGTAAAGGGCGGGGACTGGCAAAAAAAATATATAGTCGGATCCGGATATGTAGAATCGCAAGGCGGCAAAGTATATTCCATTAAATTCGTAAAAGGGTATTCTACTTCGCAATTTATAAACCGTATTATTAAGCGCTTCGAATGAAAACAAGAGCATTTGACGGCAGGGTATTACGAGTCATAGACGCAAATGCAAACCGCCTTACAGAAGGATTGAGGGTCTGTGAGGATACTGCCAGATTTATATTAAATGATAAAAAAGCGACGCAGAGTTTTAAATCACTCCGGCATAGGGCTTTCGGAACGATAAAAAGACTTGGCGCTGATAAAAAATTACTCGCAGCTTTCAGGGATTCTGAGCGCGACATAGGCAAAAGCAGTATAAGGTCCGAAATACGGCAACGTACAATATCTGACATATTCAGGGCGAATATCAAACGCAGTGAAGAGGCGATGCGCGTCCTGGAAGAGTTTTCCAAGCTATCAGGCGCAGCGCTATCCGATAACTTCAAGAAAATGCGCTTTGAATTATATTCTCTGGAGAAGAAGATAATTGAGAAATTGTAGCCTCTGCGTAATACTTGACAGGGACGCGCTTAAAAACCGGAATATGCTAAAAGTCGCGCGCGAGGTACTGCAGGGCGGCGCTGATATGGTCCAGTACCGCAACAAGACCTCCTGCGACAGAGATTTTAGTGAAGAAGCATCGGCATTAAGGAAGGTAGTAAAAAAGTACGGCAGGATTTTTATCGTAAATGACCGGGTTGACCTAGCATACGCTTTAGATACCGACGGCGTGCATATCGGCCAGGAAGATATTTCCATACAGTATGCGCGGATGATACTGAAGAATAAAATAATAGGCGTATCTGCTCACAGCCTTAAAGACGCTTTGCGCGCGGAAAAAGACGGCGCTGATTATATAGGAATCGGGCCTGTCTTCAGAACACCGAATAAAAAGGGTGCAAAACCTATAGGACTCACGGCTATTCGTAAGGTAGCGGCAAGAATAGGCATTCCCGTTTTTGCAATTGGCGGTATAAATATTAAAAATATTCCTGTTGTAAAGATGTCGGGAATAAGCAAAATTGCCGTTATCTCGGCGGTAATAAACAGCCGCAGCATACGCAATGCCGTAGCCCGGCTTAAGCAGGAACTAGAAAGATAACGTAATGACTCAACTTGAATCGGCAAAAAAGGGTATCATAACCGGAAAGATGCGGCTCGCCGCAAAATCCGAAACGAGCACCGCCGGATACATACGTGAAGGTATCGCAAACGGCTCTATCGTCCTGCCATCAAACATTTCCCGAAAAATAGCGAGATGCTGTGCCGTAGGAAAGGGTCTGCGAACTAAGGTAAATGCAAATATCGGCAGTTCCGCAGGGTGCGAAGATATTGAAACGGAACTAAAAAAGTTGAAGGCGGCATTGGAGGCAGGTGCGGATACCGTAATGGATCTCTCAACGGGTGACAGCCTCATAAAGATACGCAGTTCTATTTTAAAAAAATCAGATATACCCGTAGGAACAGTCCCCATTTATGAGATGGCGGTGAAAAAACTTGCGGCCGGCAAAGACATAGCCGATATATCCAAAAACGATATGCTGGAATGCCTTGAGAACCAGGCCAGAGAAGGCGTGGATTTCTTTACCGTCCATTGCGGGGTTACAAAAAAAGCCCTTAGTAAATTGAGCGAGGAGGGGCGGATTCTTGACGTAGTAAGCCGCGGGGGTGCTTTGATTGCGCAGTGGATCGCAAAGACGGGCCAGGAGAACCCGTTTTATGTACATTATGACGAGATACTTGACATCGCCCGTAAATACGATGTTACGCTCAGCCTTGGCGACGGCATGAGGCCCGGCTGCATAAAAGACGCGACCGATAAGGCGCAGATAACAGAATTGAAAACTCTCGGCGCGTTGGCGA
>CAYIQH010000067.1:0-2717 GCA_964365575.1 uncultured Planctomycetia bacterium
CGCAATACAGGCACAGCAGCGCATCATCGTCATGACTGGGCTTTTTGCACTTCGGGCATATATGTTCGGACATTGACCCCTCTCGCCCCGATTATACCCCCTAGAAATAGTCGTTAAACAAAGCCTTGAGGCGGCCGGTAATGCGGTTAAAAAAACCTAGTTTTGAACCGGCGATGGGTAAAGCGGCGCGTCGCTCATCAGCCCCGTACATGGCAAGGCCCATTGAAGTTATGTGGGTTGGATTGTTTATCTCTTTCGCAGTGCCTTTTATATGCCGCGGATAGCCTATCTGCGAAGGCACCCTGAATACCGTCTCAAGCCTTTCAATGATTTCTTCGGGAAGGAATGAGTTTCCGGTAATTATTATCCTTGAAACAGGCCGCGTGCCGCGCATCCGGTCAGTGGCATCGCGCAGATATTCTAATGCGCCTTCCTGAAAAATGTTCTTATCGTAAACGTCCACGCCCCTTAAAACATTATCAAAGAAAATGGAGAGCGCGGTAAAGCTCGTGTCAGCTTCAATAAGGACTATTCCGCCGGGCTCGGTTTCTTTCGGAAAAACACATCTTGCCGTAGCGATTCCGGAAAAAACAGCGTCTTCAAGTTCTGCGCCGGCAATATTAAGGCACTTGATTATATTCTGTAAAAACGGCACATCTACGGCAATTACCAGCGCTTCTAATTCCAGCTTTACGCCGTATAATCCTATAGGATTCTTTATCCCGTTCTGGCCGTCTACCGCAAAACTTTGCGGGATTGAATGTATTATCTCCCTTTCCATGCTGAGCGGCATGGCTTCTGCTACTTTAAGAGCGTTCTTGACATGCCTGTCAAAGATCTCTTCGCCCTTTTTGCCCAGTTTTACCATCCCCCTGCCTTTTTCGCTGATAATGTTGGCGCCTGATATGCTCACAAAGGCCCTCGTTGCCTCAATGCCCGCTTCTACTTCTGCCACTTTCAGCGACGAGCGTATGGCGCTGCTCATGACGTCAACATCAAGCACGCCTTTTTTGCCCATCAGCCTGCCCTCTGTCTTACCTAAGCCGATTATGTTCACTGCCCCGGCTGTATCTATCCCGGCTATACACGCCGAAACGCGCGAAGAGCCGATACTGAGAGCGGCTACTATATTTTCCTTATTCATCTTTTCCATTTCGGACCTATGACCGGCTCGCCAAATCTTAAGTCAATGTAACCGATATCTGACGGCCATATCTTCGGATCTGACAATATCTCTTTCAGATTTTTAAGCCTTACCGTATAATCTTCGTACCCTATCCTTACTTCTATATTCTCATCAAGGATAAACGATATGCCTTTCATGTTTCCCGCATTGATCTCGCCAAGGACATGATGCTTTAATATACCAGATTCCTTAATAAAATTAAACAATATTAATGCCTGCCTCAATGATTGCGAATCTATCCGCTTGCCGATGCACTTAGGAAGATTTACATTTATGCCGCTTATCACCGGCAGCCGCTTGTCGATTGAGTCCTTAACGTCGGATAAGACTACGCACTCCTCGTCGATGGGATAATAACGCTCATGCGCCAGCTGTGCGACCGGCTTTCTCAAAAGTACCGCCACTGTAATGGCGTCGGGAAATGACCTTTTAATCTCGAGGCTGCGCAGCTCGCGGTAATTATCCATCATATACCGCTCAATATAGCTTAGATTTACCCTGAAAATATTTTTGCCGACCGTCGTTTTACCGATTACATTATAATCGACGCTGGATTTTGACGTGTCGCCGGATATTATTACTTTTTTTACGGTAAAATACGGCGACGTCGTATAAAAAACATAGGCATACCAGAGGGCCGCTATCGTTATTAAAAACGTTATCAGGAGAAATATCAGTTTGCCTTTTATTATCTTTTTAGACTTTTGGCTCATATCTTATCAAAGGGTTAGTATTTGCGGCCCTTGTTCTTGCGTGCCAGATTCAGGAATTTAAGACAGAGGTCGTTAAATGTTATGCCTACGGCGCCCGCAGCCTTGGGCAAGAGGCTCCTGGCCGTGAGGCCGGGTATGGTATTGACTTCCAGCACAAATATATTTCCATCGTCGCCGAGGATCATGTCCACTCTTGAAAAATCTTTGCACTTCAGCGCATTATGAGAAGCCAGGCCCAGCGCCTGAGCCCTTCTGTAAACAGCCCTAGCAAGAGGCGCGGGCACAACGTATTCCGTATTTTTATCCTTGTATTTCGCATAGAAATCGTAGAAATCTCTGTGCGGCACTATCTCTACGACCGGAAGGGCTGCGTTGTCTAAAATTCCTACCGTGATCTCGCGGCCTCTTATAAACTTTTCTATTATTATATTTTTGCTGTACCTAAACGCTTCCTTACAGGCAGCCATAAATTCTTTTTTGTCTCTGACAACTGATAAGCCTATACTGGAACCTTCATTTTGGGGTTTTACCACAATGGGAAACGAAAGGCCTTTTACGTTTTTTATGCTTCGCTTGTTAAATACTTTATACGAAGGGATAGGTATGCCGTTTTTCTCAAAAATTTTCTTTGATATTATCTTGTCCAGCGCAGAATGTGACGCTACGACGCCGGAGCCGGTGTATGGTATTGATATCTCCTCAAGAATACGCTGCACTGTGCCGTCTTCGCCAAACCGCCCGTGCAGCGCCAAAAAGGCTATGTCCGGAGATATCCTTCGGAGTATGCGCCTGAAGCCATAGCCGTCTAAATCAACCCA